>JANMME010000499.1:0-13783 GCA_031373015.1 Saprospiraceae bacterium | reverse complement strand
GTTTTAATTGATAAGGTAGATTTGCATTTGCACCCATCTTGGCAGCGTCAGGTAGTCCCCAGACTTCTGAAGGCTTTCCCAAATATTCAATTTTTTATTACGACTCATTCGCCGATGACCCTTGCTTCATTGGAACCTTTTATTTCGGATCCAAAGCCAAATGTCTTTCTACTTAAAAAGCAAGGGGTTATTCCAATAACAAATGAGTTGGTAGGTACGGCCAATCATTGGCTGACTGAAGTTTTAGGTATTGCAGAACCGCGAAGTTTAGAGGGTGAAGCTGCAATAATAACAGCTAAAAAAATCCTAGCCGATAAAAAAGTCCCCAAGGGTGAAATCCAGAAAGCACACATCAAACTCTTGGAGCATATCCAATCTCATGATACCTTCTGGGTTAGGTGGAATTATTTTGCAGAGCAAAATGGGGTGGAACTATGATGCCAATAGAAAAATTTGACGAACCTACTGATTTTGATAGATTAGTCAGGCAAAGGGGGCTGGAATTCTTATCGAGAAATCCCAATCCTACCACCTCAGAGTGGAGTAAAAAAGCATACTGGCAAAAAATACTTCCTGAAATGAGGATACTATATGGGAAAGTTTGCAACTACTGCTCGACGTACATTAAACACAGCACGGGAGCTCACTCTGTAGATCATTTTATAGATAAGGCCAGTACACCTGCAAGTGCCTACGAATGGAGTAATTATCGTTATGTTTCGTCAAGATTCAATAGTAGGAAGGGGGTAAGGAAAATAATTGACCCCATTGGATTAGCCCCCGAAACTTTTCAGCTCAACCTGACTAACTTTTTTGTAGAAACAAATCCAGACCTAGAAGACAAGGAAGCCATCCAACTGGCTAAGGATACTATAGAGATACTTGCATTTAATAGTGACAATGTTTTGGTTGATGAAAGAGCGGAGTTCTATTTTGACTATATTTCGGGTGAAATATCTTTCAGTCATTTGCAAAAACAGGCTCCTTTCATTGCTTACGAAATCAACAGACAAGGTTTAAGAACAAGATAAAATGATCCAGCCCGCACCATATCACCCCACCAATAAAATCCGCCTCGTCACCGCCGCCTCGCTTTTTGATGGCCACGACGCCGCCATTAATATCATGCGCCGCATCATGCAAAGCAGCGGTGCAGAAATCATTCACCTGGGGCACAACCGTTCTGTACAGGAAATTGTGGATTGCGCCATTCAGGAGGATGTGCAGGGCATTGCCATCACGAGTTATCAGGGCGGCCACAACGAATATTTCAAATACATGCACGACCTGCTCAAAGAACACGGAGCAGGCCATATCAAAATTTTTGGCGGCGGAGGCGGCACCATTTTGCCTTCTGAGATCAAGGAACTGCACGATTACGGCATTGCCCGGATCTACCACCCCGACGATGGCCGGGCCATGGGCTTGCAAGGCATGATCAATGATGTGTTGCAGCAATGCGATTTTCCGATTGGGTTTTCGGTGAATGGGGAGGTAGGGAGATTTGTCAACTTTTTAAAAGTTGACAAATCTAAACCCACTCAAAAAGTTGATTTCAAGGATGTTGCGCGCCTCATTTCCATCGCTGAAAACAACCCGGAACTGTATGAAAAAGAGGTCAGTCCGAAGCTTCAATCGCTAAACAAGCCCGTTCCTGTTTTGGGCATCACGGGTACCGGCGGTTCAGGCAAATCGAGCATGGTGGATGAGCTCGTGCGGCGCTTTCTCCTTGATTTTCAGAGCAAAACCATCGCCATTGTCTCAGTAGATCCGTCGAAAAGAAAAACGGGCGGCGCCCTCCTCGGCGACCGTATCCGCATGAACGCTATCAATTCGCCGCGGGTGTACATGCGCTCACTGGCCACACGGCAGAGCAATTTGGCACTCTCGAAATACGTCCATGCAGCGGTGGATATTTTGAAAGCCGCACAGTTCGATCTTATCATTTTGGAAACCTCAGGCATCGGCCAAAGCGACACGGAGATCATTGATCACTCCGATGTTTCACTGTATGTGATGACCCCGGAATTTGGCGCGGCCACGCAGTTGGAAAAGATAGATATGCTGGACTTTGCCGACGTGATTGCCATCAACAAGTTCGATAAGCGCGGCGCCCTCGATGCCCTTCGTGACGTGCGTAAACAAGTGCAGCGCAACCGCAACGCCTGGGATTCTTCCGTGGACGATATGCCGGTGTTTGGCTGCATCGCCAGTCAGTTCAACGACCCGGGTGTGAACCAGCTTTACCGCAGGATTATGGATTTGATTGCAGAAAAATGCAATCCCGAACTGCAGTCGGGACACCCACTGGTGGTCGGCAATTCTGAAAAAATCTACATTATTCCCCCTGCACGCGTCCGGTATTTGTCTGAAATTTCGGAAAACAACCGAAAATACGACGAGTGGGTGGAGAAGCAGGTGGGCATTGCCCGACGGCTTTTCGGTTATAAAACCACCCTCGATTCGCTCAAACCGGAGAAAGACGAGACGCTCATCGCTCATCTCTCAACCCTCCTCACTGAACTTAAAAAAGATCTCGACGGCGAATGCCTCCGCATCCTCGAAGGCTGGGAAGAAAAGAAACAGCGTTACACTGCCGATGAGTACATCTATCTCGTGCGCGGCAAACCCATTAAAGTGGAAACCCACAGCGAAAGCCTCAGCCACCTGAAGATCCCAAAAGTCTGTCTGCCAAAATGGGCGGATTGGGGCGAGATTTTGCGCTGGTGTTTGCAGGAAAATGTGCCGGGTGAATTCCCGTACACGGCGGGCGTGTTCCCATTCAAGCGCGAAGGCGAAGACCCCACGCGCATGTTTGCGGGCGAGGGCGGGCCGGAGCGCACGAACCGCCGTTTTCACTACGTCTCGGCGGGTTTGCCTGCGGCTCGACTTTCTACGGCTTTCGACTCGGTTACACTCTATGGCGAAGACCCCGATTATCGCCCCGATATTTATGGCAAAGTGGGCAATTCTGGCGTGTCTGTTTGCTGCCTGGACGATGCTAAAAAACTCTATTCCGGCTTTGATCTCTGCGACCCGAAGACCTCGGTTTCGATGACCATCAACGGGCCTGCGGCCACGATCGCGGCGTTTTTTATGAACGCGGCCATTGACCAGCAATGTGAAAAGTACATTCGGGAAAATGGTTTGGAGGGCTTGGTGGAGCAGAAGTTGAAAGCGAAATATTATGATCGTGGATTGGCGAGGCCTTCTTAACAGGGTAGTGAGGGGGTGACTTCAAGTCACCGCCTCACTGAACTACCCGAAGGCAACAACGGCCTCGGCCTCATGTTACTGGGTATTACGGGCGCAGAAGTACTTGCTCAAGAAGTGTACAACCCCTTGAAAGCCAAAGCCCTATCTTCCGTTCGCGGCACGGTTCAGGCCGATATTTTGAAAGAAGACCAGGCACAAAACACCTGCATTTTCAGCACGGAATTCTCGCTCCGGGTCATGGGCGATGTGCAGGAGTATTTCATCCAGCAGAACGTCCGAAACTTCTACTCGGTCTCTATTTCAGGCTACCACATTGCGGAGGCGGGTGCAAACCCGATTTCGCAACTGGCATTCACCCTGAGCAATGGCTTCACTTTTGTGGAATACTACCGCTCGCGGGGCATGAACGTGGACGATTTCGCACCCAATCTCTCGTTCTTTTTCTCCAATGGTATTGACCCGGAATACGCAGTGATCGGTCGCGTGGCACGCCGCATCTGGGCCAAAGCGATGAAACGCCTCTACGGCGCGAACGAGCGCAGCCAGATGCTCAAATACCATATCCAGACCTCTGGCCGCAGCCTCCACGCGCAGGAAATCGCCTTCAACGATATCCGCACCACCTTGCAGGCGCTCTATGCCATTTACGACAACTGCAACTCGCTGCACACCAATGCCTACGACGAAGCCATTACCACGCCAACCGAAGAATCGGTGCGCCGGGCCATGGCCATTCAGTTGATTATCAACAAAGAACTGGGCTTGGCGAAAAACGAAAACCCCTTGCAGGGCGCTTTTATCATCGAAGAACTGACTGAGTTGGTGGAGGAGGCGGTGCTCTTAGAATTCGACCGGATCACCGAGCGCGGCGGCGTTTTGGGCGCGATGGAGACCATGTACCAGCGCGGCAAGATCCAGGAAGAAAGCCTTTATTACGAAACCCTCAAACACACAGGAGAACTGCCGCTCATCGGGGTCAATACCTTCCTTTCCAAAGACGGCTCGCCCACCATTTTGCCTCGCGAGGTTATTCGGGCTGAAGAATGGGAGAAAGAAGCCCAGATTCAGACCTTGAAAAACCTGCACGAGGTCAATGCCCTGCAAGCGGGCGCTGCCCTGCGCAATCTCCAAAAAGTGGCGATCGAGAATGGCAACATTTTCGGGGAACTTATGGAGGCGGTCAAGGTTTGTTCGTTGGGGCAGATCACGAACGCGCTGTATGAGGTTGGAGGGCAATACCGGAGGAATATGTGATTCGCTTATCTTTGTACAAAATCTCTGATTATGACACTTCAATTGGAAATTTCAAACCCACAGGATGCTGAACTGATTTTGAATTTGGTTCGGCGCTTGAACATACCGTTCAAGCAAACCAAGGAAAAGGCTGTTGCAAAAACGGAGCGCGAAAAAGCGATAGAAAGGATTCGCAATTTCAAATCAACGGAACCTTCGTCATTCGGGGATGCACTTGAGTGGCAGATAAAAGAAAGAGAAGATCGGTATTTGCCTTTTGATGAAATCAGATGAAAATACTTGATTCTAATATTATAATATACTCTTATTCGGAGGCTTACAAGTACCTCCGGGAGTTGGTATGGAGCGATGATGCTTCGGCTTCAGAAATATCACGCCTCGAAGTTTTAGGCTATCACGGACTTAGCGAAAAAGAAAGTCAGTACCATAAAGATGCTTTTTTAGTACTGAAAACGCACAAGATTGATAGCCAAGTTTTAGATCAAGCTATTCGATCAAGACGTGACCATAAAATGAAGCTAGGCGACAGCATTGTGGCTGCTACAGCTCTAGTACATGGTCTTGAGGTTTACACTCGAAATACTGCTGATTTTTTGAAAATACCGGGTTTGAAAGTTGTAAACCCAATATTGTGATCTGTTCTTTGGGGGTAGATCACGAATGCGTTGTATGAGGTTGGGGGGCAGTATCGGAGGAATATGTGATCAGAGCCTTTGGCCAGAAATCCTGAAGACTAGTATATAGGGATGAATGGCAGTAGAAAAGCATTATGTAACTTTATGCCATGATAACGAAACTATCTCTGAACAACTGGAAAAGTTTTCAAGAAGCAAGCCTGTTTATTGACCCAATTACCGTATTGATTGGGTTGAATGCTAGCGGCAAATCAAATGTTATTGATGCCCTTCGCTTTTTGCAAAGAAGTACATCAATGCCTCTAACCACTGCAATTACAGGGTGGGAGTCTCAAACACAGGAAATACGTGGAGGAATTGAATGGGTCTGTCTTAAGGGGGAAGATTCTTTCCGTTTGGAAGTCCTGTTAAAATCTCCATTTGGTGCAGATCTAAAATATGAATTAGAAGTCATTGTTGTAGAAAATGGTTCAACTAAAAAAGCCTTTGTTAAAGAAGAAAAGCTTTTTAAAATATTCAAACGCGCAAGAATAAAGGATGAACGATATAGGCAAATTTTTTGGACAGATCCGTGTGAAGATAAAAGCGAATACCTAACCGCGCGGATGAAAAATCGCAGAGGAGTCCCATTTCAACTTCATCGCCAAAATTCTGTACTCGCTCACACAGCAAGTATGCAACTTGGATCTGAAATCAGGGATGTAACAGATTTTTTGCGTGGCGTCCTTCAAAAGATATATATTTTAGATCCTGTGCCAATTCACATGCGTGACTATTGTCGCTTGGGTGATATGTTGCTCCCAGATGGTTCTAATGTTGCAGGGGTGATTGCTGGGTTGCCGCCTACAGAAAAAGATAAAGTAGAAAAAGCGCTTACAAAGTATGTTGGAAATTTACCTGATAATCCATTTGAAAAAATCTATGTTGAGTTAGTTGGTAAATTTCAACAAGATGCAATGCTTTATGGCACTGAGCATTTGCCAGACCAATCCGGAATTGAAGTAGATGCCCGTTCAATGTCAGATGGAACACTTAGGACAATTGCAATTTTAACAGCAATTTTTACCCGTCCCAAAGAAAGCCTCTTAGTTATTGAAGAAGTTGACAATGGGCTGCACCCTTCCAAAGCTGGCTTTCTACTCAATTTGCTTTTGGAACTTGGGCAACAACAAGGCGTGGATATTTTAATCACAACGCATAACCCTGCCCTAATGGATTCTTTGGAAAAAGATTTATTGCCCTTTATTTCACTTACATATCGCGATGAAAAAACTGGCTATAGTGCTATAAAACTGCTTGAAGACGTAGCCATATTACCCAAGCTCATGGGGTTTGGCTCCCTCGGGAAAATTGTGACGGAAGATTTAATCGAAAAACCAGAATTAGCCCTCGCATGAAGCATAAAATTTTGATTCTCGACACTTCTGTCCTCTGTGTATATTTAAGAATTCCAGGGAAGGACGTTTGCACAGGTCAAATTCATCTCACACATGAGGTAGCTGTAGATGAGATTGCTACTAAAGAACGGAACGGTTGGAAATTTGTCTTACCTGTTGCTTGTGTTATTGAAGCCGGTAATCATATTGCCCAATGTGCAGGTGATAGATTTACTATTGCTGGGAACTTGATTGGCATCATTCATAAAGCAATTCATGCCCACACTCCATGGATAGTTTTTCAAGACAATCTCGAAATTTGGCATCCTAAAAATATTTCTTGGTTAGATGATTGGGCACAGCATGCAGCGGCCGGTCTTTCGATGGCAGATAGAACAATTGCTCTAATAGCGGATGATTATTCAAGAAAAGGTTATGAGGTTGACATTTTTACTTGTGATGCTCAATTGAAAGCCCATCAACCCACTCAACCAAAATTGATTCCGAGGAGGAGACAATGAATATTCACATACTATGCTCACCATCCAATTCACCCACTTCCCCACCCTCCAAACCCCGCGCCTCCTCCTCCGCGAAGTCACCCCTTTAGACGCCCCCGCCATCTTCAAAATGCGCTCCGACCCGCACGTCATGCGCTATATCGGTAAACTCCCGATGCAGGATATCAGCGAGGCAAAAGAATTGATCGAAACCTACCAAAAGGCTTACGAGCAAAACGAAGCCGTGAACTGGGCCATCTGCCTGCACGATCAACCGGAGTGGCTAATAGGCATCGTCGGCTTTTGGAAAATGGACAAGGCCAACCATCGCACGGAGATCGGCTACACACTCAACGCCGATTATTGGCGGCAAGGCATCATGGACGAGGCAATGACCGCAGTTATTGAATACTGTTTCAAAACCCTTGATTTTCACAGCATTGAGGCCAATACCGCTCCCGAAAACGATGCATCCGGGCGGATTTTGGAAAAGCATGGGTTCGTGCAGGAGGCGTATTTCCGGGAGAACTTTTACTTCGAGGGGCAATTCCTGGATTCGCGGATTTACTCGAAAATCAATCCGTACCATTGAGCGAGTACCTTTCAATTAGAACCTTTATCCAAAATTTTGCCGCTTCGTTGAGTGGTCACGCGAACCACCTCCGCCTTCGCTTGTTTCCACCACACATGAAATTCAAACTCCTAATCCCCCTCTTTTTTTGCCATCTTTTTTATGGTGACAGCGCAGTGGCCCAAGAGATACGCCGCGATACCGTAGCCCTTGAAACTCGCCGCGATTCTTCCCTTAGTTTTTTTGGTGTCCCGCTCCTGTTTTATTCTCCCGATACCCGCTGGGGAATCGGGGCGGCGGGTATTATCACCTTTCCCACCCGGCCTCGTCGCTCCAATATGACTTTTAATCTGTCGTACACGCAGAACAAGCAGATCCTCATCTTTTTTCCCTTTCAGTGGCTGAGCCATCAAAACCGCTACCGGGTATATGGCGAAGTGGGCTGGTACCGCTACCTCTACCGATATTTTGGCATTGGCAATGAGCACCCCAATGACTACTTCGAAACGTACACGGCAAAATACCCGCGCTTCCGGGTCACAGCGGCCAAGCGAGTGCGCGAAAAGCATTTGCTCGGGTTGCGCGTTTTTTTGGATGTTTACAATATCATCTCTGTCTCTCCAAACGGCGAACTTGCAGAAGGGAAAGTAAGGGGCACAGCAGGCGGTATTTCGTCAGCAGTGGGTCCGGTATGGATTTCCGATACAAGAGACAATGCTTTTTATCCACGTTCGGGCTGGTTGACGGAAATCGCGCTCACGGGCGAAGGCCGCCTTACGGGCAGCGATTTTAAGTTTGCCCGTTGTTCACTTGATGTGGCCCGTTATTTTTCTTTTGGTAAAAATGTATTGGCTATCAATGGTATAGCGGCTTTCACTGCGGGCAAAGTACCCTTTTTTCAACTACCTCAAATCGGTGGGCATCGTCGTTTACGCGGTTATCCAGATGGCAAATACCGCGATCAAAACATGGTGATCGCTCAGGCAGAGTTTAGGTTTCCGATCGTATGGCGATTCAAAGGGGCGGTGTTTGGCGGAGGCGGGACCGTTTTTGGCAAAGCAGGCGAGACGGCCAAATTCCGCCCAAACGGTGGGGCCGGACTGCGTATCGAGTTCGATCGAAGGCAAAAAATTCACCTGCGCGTTGATTATGGCATCGGCCAAGGGAGAGGCAATTCGGGTGTTTATGTGACGCTGGGAGAAGCGTTTTAGAAGTTGTTTGACTTGACAAGTGGAACACGGATGACACGGATGAGACACTGATTTTATTCATATAGCGGAACAAATCCGTGTCTCATCCGTGTCATCCGTGTTCCACCTGTCAAGTCAAACAACTCAAACAGTCTCTTGAGAATTTTGTAAAACCTGATCTACAGGAACAACCTGCCAAAAAAAGAAGTGTTTATGTAGCGGCGTAACTGAACCCTGCCAATCTGTCAAAATCCCTGCTTTTTCCATGCATGGAACGAAATGTGCAGCGTAGCCCTTCGGCGCGAAGTCAAAGGATTATCTTTGCGGCTTTACCTGTTTACCCGCCATAGCGCGCAGCGCGAAGGCGGGTTCGCCAATCACCAGTAAACCAATCTCCAAATCACCATTCCACAAATCACCATTCCACCACACTCTGACCACATTAATCTCATTATCATAAATGTTCGGATTTTTAAAGAAAATACTCGGCACCAAACAAGACCGCGATCTCAAGCAGTACCAGGCCATGGTGCTCGAAGTCAACAAATACTTCGAGGAATATCAGTCCCTTTCCAACGACGCGCTGCGTAACAAAACGCTTGAATTCCGCCAACGCATCAAAGAATATTTGAGCGATATTGATGTAGAAATCGCCTCCATTAATCAGCAGGCCATTGATGCCGAAGATTACAATGACAAAGAAACCCTCTTCAAAGAGGTGGATGAACTCCGCAAAAACCGCGATAAAGCCCTCGAAGACGTGCTCCTCAGCATCCTTCCCGAGGCCTTCGCTGTAGTAAAGGAAGCCAGCCGCCGTTTCTCCCAAAATGAAATTTTAGAGGTGACCGCCACGGACCACGACCGCAACCTCGCCGCCAAAGCCAATAAAGCCCATGTCACCATTGAAGGCGACAAGGCCCTCTGGAAAAACCGCTGGGTTGCTGCCGGGGGCGACATCCTCTGGAACATGGTACACTATGACGTCCAACTTATCGGTGGCATGGTACTCAACGATGGAAAAATCGCTGAAATGTCAACAGGTGAAGGCAAGACCCTTGTTGCAACCCTCCCTGCATACCTTAATGGCGTGGCTGGTGAAGGCGTACACATGGTGACGGTGAACGATTACCTTGCACGACGCGACTCCGAGTGGGTCGGGCCGATCTATGAGTTCCTGATGCTTACGGTGGACTGTATTGACAAATATCGTCCCCATTCCCAAGACCGCATTGATGCCTACCGCGCTGACATCACCTTTGGCACCAACGCCGAATTTGGTTTCGATTACCTGCGCGACAATATGGTGACCAGCACTGACGAACTTGTGCAGCGCAAGCACCACTATGCCATTGTGGACGAAGTAGACTCCGTATTGATTGACGATGCGCGTACCCCGCTCATCATCTCCGGCCCGGTGACCCGTGGTGCAGAAGATCAGGAGTACCTGGAACTGAACCCCACCGTAAAACGCCTGCTCGAAGAGCAAACAAAAATAGCTGCGCAAGTCCTCACAGAAGCAAAAAAACTCATTGCTGAGGGCAACACGAAAGCAGAAGAAGGCGGCGGCGGCTTGGCGCTTTTGCGCGCACACCGCGCATTGCCCAAATCCCGACCCCTTATCAAGTTCCTGAGCGAAGAGGGCATGAAAGTGTTGCTTCAAAAATCCGAAAACGTCTATTTGCAAGAAAACGCAAAGCGGATGCCGGAGGTAGACCGCGAGCTGCTTTTCTACATTGACGAAAAGAATCGTCAGGTTGAGCTCTCTGAGAAGGGGGTAGAATACCTCTCGCGTTTCAACAACGAGCCCGACTTTTTCATCATGCCCGATATCGCCGTAAGCCTCGTCGAGATTGACCGGGATCCGGATTTGACACATGAAGAAAAAATAGAAGCCAAAGAAAAACTCTCGCAGGATTACGGGGTAAAAAGCCGCCGCATCCACGCCATTCAGCAACTGTTGAAAGCTTATGCGCTTTTTGAAAAAGACAACGAGTACATCGTGCTCGAAGGCGAGGTCAAAATTGTGGACGAGCAAACGGGTCGCGTCATGGAAGGTCGCCGCTACTCCGACGGTCTGCACCAGGCCCTCGAAGCCAAGGAAAATGTAAAAGTGGGCGAAATCACCCAGACATACGCCACTGTCACGCTCCAGAACTATTTCCGGATGTACCACAAGCTTTCTGGTATGACGGGTACTGCCGAAACGGAGGCAAAAGAACTCTGGGACATCTACAAACTCGACGTGGTAGTGGTGCCGACAAACCGACCTATTACTCGGAAAGACGAGGAGGATTTGGTCTATAAAACCGCCCGCGAGAAATACAACGCTGTTATTGACGACATCGTAAGGCTTCGCGACGCAGGGCGGCCTTGCCTCGTTGGTACCACCTCGGTAGAGATTTCTGAATTGCTGTCGCGAATGTTGAAAATGCGCGGCATCGAACACAACGTGCTGAACGCCAAGCAACACCAGCGAGAAGCCGAAATTATTGCAGAAGCTGGCCTGGCCGGAAAAGTGACCATTGCCACCAACATGGCTGGTCGCGGTACCGATATCAAGCTCGGACCCGGTGTAAAAGAAGCAGGTGGCCTGGCCATCATCGGTACGGAGCGCCACGAAAGCCGCCGTGTAGACCGCCAGCTGCGCGGTCGCGCTGGTCGTCAAGGCGACCCCGGCTCTTCGCATTTCTATGTTTCGCTCGAAGACAGCCTTATGCGCTTGTTCCAAAGCGACCGTATTGCCGGACTGATGGATAAAATGGGCCACAAAGAAGGGGATGTGATCCAGCATTCCATGGTGACCAACTCCATCGAGCGCGCGCAGAAAAAAGTAGAAGAGAACAACTTCGGTATTCGCAAACGCTTGCTTGAATACGACGACGTGATGAACATCCAGCGTGAAGCGATTTACAAAAAGCGCCGCAATGCGCTGTTCGGCGACCGCCTCGCGGTTGATATCAACAACGCTTTCACTGCCATCACTTCCGAACTGGTGCATGTCCACCGGGAAGACGGCGACTACGATACGTTCCGGCTCGACTGCATCCGCCTTATCGGTGTTGACCCCGAAATGGACCCGGCTTGGTTCAAATCAGCGCCGGTTGGGACGGTCATCGCCACCTTCCAAGACCAGGTGCTGGGGCTATACGAATACAAATCGAAGCAGGTAGGAGAACGCATTTTGCCGGAAATAAAGCGCGTGTACGCGGAACATGGCCACCGCTACAAACGCATTGTGGTGCCTTTTACCGATGGCACTGCGGGTTACAACGTGAGCGCCGACATGGATGATGCGATCAAATCCAATGGCAAAACCGTGATGCGCGACATCGAAAAAGTAGCAACGCTCGCGCTGATTGACGACGCATGGAAGGAGCACCTCCGCAACGTGGACGATTTGAAAGAATCAGTGCAGGGAGCGTCTTTCGAGCAAAAAGACCCGCTCGTCATCTCAAAATGGAGGCTTACAACCTCTTCGAGGGGCTTATCGGACATATCAATTCGCAGGTGACTTCTTTCCTTCTCAGAGGCTCTTTGGGTTTGCCTACCGAGGAAGAGATGCGCCGTGCCCAAGCGGCCCAGTCGCAAGCCGAGGCCCAGCGCCGCGCTCAGGCAGGCAGACTCCGCACGAACAACCAACAACAGCAGACCGAGACCCAACAAGCCGCCCAGCGTGCCGCACAATCGGCAGGCCACAACGGTCCGGTACAGCGCACACAGCCCATCGTTCGTGAAAAGGTGGTGGGCAGAAACGATCCCTGCCCTTGTGGTAGCGGTAAGAAGTACAAACATTGCCATGGAAAATGAAGTGATGGGGTGATAAAGTGATGAAGTGATTTGCACTCGATTGCTGCGTCACTTCATCACTCCATCACTCCATCACTCCATCACTCCATCACTCCATCACTCTATCACTTCATAAAATGGAGGCAACGATAACCAAGTTTTACACTGCATTTCAGCAGAAGGACTACAAAGCGATGGCTTCGCTTTATCACCCCGAAGCGACGTTCAAAGACGCTGCTTTTGACTTGAAATCGGGGAAAGAGGCGGGCGCGATGTGGCAAATGTTGATTACCGCCGGGAAAGACCTGCGTATCGAATTCAGTGACGTGAGGGCCGACGAAAAAACCGGGTCGGCGCATTGGGAAGCTTGGTACACGTTTTCAAAAACAGGCCGGAAGGTCCACAATGTCATTGAGGCCAAATTTGAATTCAAAGATGGGTTGATTTATCGTCACGCTGACCATTTTGACTTTTGGCGCTGGAGCAGGCAGTCATTGGGCTTGACGGGCTGGCTTTTGGGATGGAGCGGTTTTTTGAAAAACAAAGTCAGCACAGCGGCCATGAAAAGCTTGCATGATTTCATGGCAAAGTCAGCGAACAATGCTTGATTTTTAGCCACTAATTGCACGAATTACCACGAATCGTATTAGTGAAAATTAGTGCAATTCGTGGCCCAAAATATTCACGAACAAAAACAGGTTTTACCTACAACTCAATTTTTAAACATGAAAAAACTCATTTTCTGCCTCACGCTAGTGTTTGTCGCGACAGGTCTTTTTGCCCAAAAAGCAAATCCTATACCCAAAAAGCCAGAATTGAAAACTCAGTTGGATAGTCTTAATTATGCCCACGGCATGGTAGCCGGAGAAACAGCCAAACGCCTACTCGGCAACGATCTGAATACCAAACTTTTTTTGAAGGCATTGAATGATGTGTTGAAAGGGAAGCCGACCAAATTCACTGCTGAGGACGCTCCCAAAATTCAACAATCCATCTCTGAAGGGATGTGGAAAGGCAATAACGCGAAATTCTTAGACGAGAACAAGAAACGCAAAGAAGTGACCACTACAGCCAGCGGCTTGCAATACGAGGTGATGAAGCGCGGCACCGGCACCGTTTCACCTTTGGCAACGGATAAAGTAGAGGTACATTATGTGGGTACTATGATTGACGGCACTGAATTTGACAGTTCGGTAAAGCGCGGCCAAACAGCAAAATTTCCGCTCAACGGCGTGATTCCCGGCTGGACCGAAGG
>JANMME010000429.1:0-9780 GCA_031373015.1 Saprospiraceae bacterium | reverse complement strand
CGAATATTTGGAAAGGTTGTTGATGGCCTCTTTGAATATGAGGTATAAATCTTTGCGCAGTCCGAGCGGCAGTTTTTGGGCCATCAATTTTTTATCTATTGAAAACTTGTACCGGATGTCGCGGGCTTCCAGCATTTCGGCGGCATATTCTTTCATTCGAACGATCAGGTTTTGCAAGCTGTCATTTTTGGGGTTGATGCTCCACACGATATCGCTCATGGCATCGGACATGGCGCTAGTCTTCTGGGAAATCTGGGCCAGCAAGGCAGCCGCAGCCTCCGGTTGTGTTTTCATTTTTTGCAGGGCGAGTGTGCTGAATACGTTCACTCCGCTCAGGGTACTGCCTACGTCATCGTGCAAGTCCTGCGCAATACCATTCCGAATAGCAATTTCTGCCCGCAACCGATTGATTTTCAATTTATAAAAATAATAACCCAATCCCGCCAAAGCCATGGAACTAAGGAGCAGAAACCACCAGGCTTTCCAGAAGGGACCCGATATCAGGAAAGAAATGGGTTGGGCACATTCCCGCCAAATACCGTCCTTTCCTGCTGCCCGAACGCGGAAACGGTAGTTTCCAGGTTGTAAACCGGCGAAGGTGATAAAACGCTTGTCGCCCACCGCTTGCCATTGGCGGTTCAGTCCCTCCAGATAATAAGCGTAGGTTGTTGCTCCGGTTTCTGCATAATTAAGGGCAACAAATTCAAAGCTGATATAATTCTGATGATAGCGGAAACGCAATTTATGGTTCCAATTCGCTGGTGTAAGCTGGTTTAAGCCCTCTTTCATAGCCGTGATGTAAACGGGGAATTCCTTGGGGACGGGAATCGCATTGGCAGGGTCAAAAATTTGCAAATAACCTCTATCGCCCAGATAAAAGCGCCCCATTCGATCCCGGCACATTTCATCCAATGCGTTTGGATTCCTCAGGCCTTCCCCGCTTCCAAAGTTTATAAAGGTTTGGGTTTCAGGGTTGAAAAGAATAAGCCCAGCTCTGGAGCGCATCCACAATCGGCCTGCTTCATCGCCCAGTATTTGAAAAATACAGGAGCTGGGCAAGCCGTCTTTATCGGTATAGTGCCGAAATGACCGAAGCGTTGTATCGGTTTGGATCAATCCATCCATGGTAGTCCCGATCCAAATGCGCCCCTTTTTGTCCGTAAAAACGGACGTGAACATCGTTGGGGCAGATTTATCGGGGAGATTCATCTCGATTTTTTTGAACGATCCGTCCGAAGGATCAAACCTGACCAGGCCACAGCCACGGATTCCTGCCAAAAAACAGCCGTCAGGCAGCGGCTCGAGGCCGTTCACTACATCGCGTTTTATGCCATGACGAGCACTATCGGGCAAAAATTGGGCGGTAATGCCTGTTATCTTGTCAAAACGATAAATGCCGCCGTCTGTGCCCGCAATCCAAAATTCATGATTTCCAATCGGGACGATTTCCCAGGCATGGGGGAAAAATGGTGACAGGGGTAATTTCTCTACCACAAGCTGCGGGGCCTCTTTGTTTTTGATTCGAATGCTCGGGGGGGCCTTTCCCATTTTTTTGACCTTGAAAAAAACGCCTTCAGAAAAGACCCAAAGTGTACCGTCCTCATCTTCCAAAATGGGATAGCAACTCTTCAATGCATTACCGGTTATCTGCTGGGTTAAATTTTCCATACGCCCGTGATTCGGATCAATACGGTAAATTCCACTATAATTTCCCGCCCAGATTTCACCATCATGATCAACGTGCATCGCCCAGAATTCTGAATTGAGCACGTCGTCCAAGTGGCAGGTTTCAGAAAATAATACTTGGGGTTTTAACTTTGCGATGCCGTGGTTTGTGCTTACCCAGGTTATGCCTTGCCGGTCATGATAAACATCCCTCGCTGTGTAGTCCGGGATGGAGAACTCGTCGTCGGGAGAATGTTGGTGGATAGAAATACGTCCGGTTTCCGGTTCCAGTATGGCCAGGCCATCGGTGGCATTTGCCACCCAAACTTTGCCATCAGGGGCGATATCCACGCCAAGAGTAAAATTGTTGCCCAGTGTAAAACCTTCTTTACCGGTATCGTAGTAGCTTTGGAAGCTTTCCTGTTTAGGATCAAACCGATGTAAACCAGCATTCCAAGTCGCCAGCCATAGTCGCCCCTGATCATCCTCCGCCTCGATTACTACAACTTGGGTGACTACTTGAGGGCTTTTCGGTAAAAAATAATGCTTGCTTTGTCCTGTTTGAAGGTTGTACCTAAAAAAACCATTGAAAGACGAGATCCATAACAGGCCATTTTTGCCTCCTATCATGGACCAGGCATTGTCCAAACCGGGCACCTCTATTTTTTTATTATACCCTGTTGTCCGGTCATGCCTATAAAGCCCGGTTGTGGTGCCAAGCCATATCTGACCAGTCGTGTCCTCATAGACACACCTGCCGGCTTCATAACCCGGGAGTTCAAGATTAGAAAATTGTTCCGTTAAAGGGTCAAAAATGGAAAACCCACGGTATGTACAGACCCAGATTTTACCGTCACGGGTTTCGTATAGGCTGGAGAGAAGATCGGTATTGAGCGATGTGGAGTCGCCGGTTACTTTTTTGAATACCTTGAACTGGTATCCATCGTAGCGATTGAGTCCTTCATCGGTGCAAATCCAAAGGAAGCCTTGCTTGTCTTGTAAAATATGGCCAGCGGCCAAACTGCTTATCCCAGCGGAGATCCTTTCGAATTTTAAACTGCGCAATGGCTGTGACCAGGCCAAAATTGGGCAGAGCGCGATAAAAAAGAAGGATCTCAAAATGTGCATAAGGCATTATGTCATTTATAGCGCGTAAATATGGGGCGTTTTAGTCCAGTCAACGCATCTGATTGTTGAAACTTCAAAAATACCGCTTAGATGCGTTTAGATTCCGACCTGCTATTGGTCTAGCGTATCTATCCTAGAAAATTACAACATTGATGTTGTGATTTTCTAGGATAGTCCTATTTTTGTAACATGATAAAACGAACCTTGGAATCGGAAATCCTCAAAGACTTGGGCTACTTCACGGCTTTGGCCATCATTGGGCCCCGGCAGTCAGGCAAAACCACGCTAGCAAAAATGCTCATGGCCCAAACGGGTAAACCAACGCTGTATCTAGACCTTGAATCGGCAACCGACACTTATCGGCTACAAGACCCGGAAGCGTTTTTTTTAGCACACGAAAATCATTGCATCGTTGTAGATGAGGTTCAGCTCATGCCCGGCCTATTCCCATTGCTGCGTTCTGTTATTGACCGCAACCGTGCGCCGGGTCGTTTTATCCTACTGGGATCGGCATCTCCGGAACTTGTTCGCGGAGCATCGGAAAGTTTGTCGGGGCGAGTCGCTTTTCACGAATTGTCGCCGCTTACGCTTGCAGAAGCCATGTCTGTAGGTATTTCCTTGCGGGAGCACTGGTTTCGGGGCGGCTTCCCATTAGCCACTCTCGCACCAGACACAGACACGTCTAATCGCTGGTTGGATCAATACTTCCGTTCCTTTGTCGAGCGCGACTTACGTATACTTTTGAAACAAGACATTGAACCAGAAAGTATGCGTCGCTTTATGCTGATGGTCACTCATTTGCATGGACAAACCATGAATACAAGTGCCTTGGCAGGCTCCCTGGGCATTGCTACCCTGACCGCAAACCGATACCTTGACTTATTGCAAGGGGCCTTCTGGATAAATCGTCTGCAACCCTGGTTTGTAAACCTCGGCAAACGGTTGGTCAAAATGCCCAAGTTATATTTTCGTGATGCCGGTCTGCTACATCGCCTACAAGGCATAGCCGAGCCGGAAAAATTGCAAGTGCACCCGCTTTTGGGCGCCTCTTGGGAGGGCTATGTAATTGAACAAATTCGATTGGCGACGCAATTCCGCTGGCAATATTTTTATTACCGCACCCATGCTGGAGCCGAGTCCGATTTGTACTTGATTTCACCTGAAGGCAAAACTTGGTGTATCGAGATAAAAGCGGCCAATACTCCAGTCATCACCAAAGGCTTTTACCAAAGTGTGGAGGATTTAAAGCCTGATTTCAAATACGTTATCGTACCTGGGGACAATGCTCAGGAAATCATTATACGAAGCGATGGGCTACGAATTTGTCCGCTGGAAATATTTTTAAAGGAGGAATTAATCAAAACATAACAGGTCTGAACACCTGAAAATCAAGGTCGCCAACCAACTCAAGTTCCTCTTGATACAAACGCCTCGCAAGCCCGATCCAACATCTCAAACACCTCTTCAAACCCATTATCATCATAATAAGGATCAGGCACGTTTCGCTCCTGCCCAGGGTGAATCTGATCCAGCATCAATTCAACCTTCGCGCGGTGTTCCTCCGTTTGGGCGAGGCGCAGCACGTCTCGGAGGTTCTGTGTGTCCATCACAAAAATCTTGTCAAAGCGTTCAAAATCAGTGATTTGAAACTGCCTGGCCCGCTGGTCAGTGATGTCAATGCCATGCTGTCCGGCGGTCACAATGGAGCGCTGGTCGGGCAATTGACCTGCGTGCCAGTGCCCGGTGCCGGCGCTGTCCACCTCCCAATCGAAGGCTGCTTCGCGGATCTTTTGTTTCATAATGCCCTCGGCGAGGGGGCTGCGGCAGATGTTGCCGAGGCAAACCATCAGGATTTTCATGTGCGGGAGCTGATTGGTTCAGGCGCCAAAAATCCTTAAAAATATCCAATATCCAACAAGGAATGTCCAATGTCCAAATAGGCTTCGTACTTGCCCACTCACGTTGACGCTTCGAAATTGGACATTGGCGAATCCCAAGCCCAACGCTTACTTGGACATTGGACATTCCTTGTTGGATATTGGATATTCCCTTGGAAATTCCTTGTTGGATATTGGATATTTTAATCTGCTACTTTTGCGGCATGAAACGACTCATTATTCTCGCGCTTATCCTCGCTCCCATGATTTCCGAAGCACAAACCAACTACGCTCCCCTACGCCAACCACTCAGCACTGGTCAGTGGGAATTCCGTCAGGCAAATACCCCCGCCTGGAAACCCGTGAAAATCCCCGTGAGCGCCCACACTGCACTGTTGCAAAACGGCATGATCGAAGACCCGTTTTGGCGCGACAACGAGGAGAAACTCCAATGGATCGAAAAAGAAGACTGGGAATTCCAAACCACCTTCGACGTGAGTGCCGAAGTACTTGCAAAAAAACACATCGAATTGATCTTCAAAGGTTTGGATACCTATGCGCAGATTTATCTCAACGATTCGCTGATCCTGGAAACCGATAATATGTTCCGCACTTTCCGGGTAGATGCAAAGCAATTATTGAAACCAACGGGCAACAAACTCCACATCTACTTCGAAAGTCCGCTGAAAAAAACGGACGAGCCTTGGAAGAATCTTGGCTTCGAACTACCCGGCGGTCAGCGTACGCTCACACGCAAAGCCCAGTTCCATTACGGCTGGGATTGGGGGCCACGTTTTGTGGGTTGCGGTATCCTTCAGAAACCAACCCTCGAGGCTTGGGACGACTTTGTTTTTGAAAACTTGTTCATCACCACCCAAAGTATTACCCCCGAAAAAGCGCGTATGGTGGCCCGTTTCCGATACCGTTCAGATTTGAAATTCCCGGTCACGGTTCAGTTCAAAGAAGGCAAGCGAAAAGCCGTAGAAGACCGCGTAATATGGCCCGGCACCCACACCGATTCGGTCACCTACGATGTCGAAAACCCGAAACTTTGGTGGTGCGCCGGCATGGGCGAGCAACCACTCTACGATTTTACCATCGAAGTAAAAAAAGGCGTTCAAACCATTGAAAAACAAGACATAAGAATGGGTATTCGCAGCATAGAACTGGTGACCCAAAAGGACGAAAAAGGCGAAACCTTCTATTTTAAACTCAACGGGAAACCAGTATTTGCAAAAGGCGCCAACTACATCCCCCAGGATATTTTTCAAGACCGGGTGGACCCCAGCCACACTAAAAGGTTGCTCGACGACGTGGTGGGCGCCAACATGAACATGCTCCGCGTGTGGGGCGGCGGCATCTACGAAGACGACACTTTTTACCAACTCTGCGACGCGCGTGGCATCATGGTCTGGCAAGATTTTATGTACGCCTGCGCCCTGTATCCCAGCAATGGCCGGTTCCTGAAAACAGCCGCTTTTGAGGCGCTCGAACAGATCGAACGCCTGCGCCAACACCCCTGCATCTCGCTTTGGTGCGGCAACAACGAAAACGACGAAGCCTGGAACAACTGGGGCTGGCAAATGCAGTTCACGGAGGCACAACGAACCCAACTTTCACGCGAGTACAAGTTGTTGTTCAACGATATTTTGCGCACTTATGTGGAAAACAATGCAGACCGGGTACCATACTGGGAAAGTTCGCCGAGGTACGGACGCGCCAACTCGAAATCATTGACCGAAGGCGATTCGCACTATTGGGGCGTGTGGCACGATGAAGAGTCCTTCGAGGTTTTCAACAAAAAAGTGCCGCGTTTTATGAGCGAATATGGTTTCCAGAGTTTCCCGGAATGGCGCACGATACAGTCGTTCACGGAACCCGACGACCGCAAGTTGGACAGCAAAGTGATGCTATTGCACCAAAAGCACCCACGCGGCAATGCCCTCATCGCGGAGTACATGAAGCGCGACTACAATACGCCCAAGGATTTTGAAGATTTCGTGTACGTCAGCCAACTACTGCAAGCCGAGGGAATGCGTACGGGTTTTGAAGCGCATCGCCGCAACAAGCCTTACTGCATGGGCACACTTTACTGGCAGCTGAACGACGTGTGGCCGGTGGCTTCCTGGAGCAGCACGGACTATTACGGGCGTTGGAAAGCCCTGCACTACTACGCCCGCGAGGCATTTAAACCCGTAGCAGCTTTGCCGATTTTAGAAGATAATGTGCTGAAAATCTATGGGGTGAACGATAAACCCGATAGTGTGGCTGTGACCTTGCACGTACGGGCTTATACTTTTGAAGGAGGAAAATTATCTGAGATTAGTCAGCCGGGATTGGTGATCTCCCCCGATTCAAGCAAAGTACTGTGGCAATCGCCGCTTAAAACCGTGCTCGACGGCAAAAAGCCTGAGAACTGCGTCGTAGAAATCGAACTGAGGGATTCTTCGGGCGCAACCGTGCTGAGCCGCCGACTTTTTTATGCCGTGCCGCCAAAGAAAATGAAATTGCCCAAGGCAGATTTGAAAATCACCGCCGTGGAAAAAACGCCGACAGGTTATTCTATCTCCTTGCAAACCAATGGTAAACTCGCTAAAAACGTGTACCTCCAAACGGAAGAAGCAGGCTTTTTCTCCAACAACTATTTCGACTTGCTGCCCGACGAACGGGTGACGATCTTTTTCAAAACTGACAAAGTTTTGGAGAATCCGATAAAGGCGTTTCGGGTAAAAAGTTTGGTGGAGGCCGTGGATTAGTTGCTTTGCAAACCTTCTAGGCCTTCAAAGACATACGGTTTATACATATCTTTCATTTGCCCACTAAACCTATTTTTTTGACAGGATTAACAGGATTTGCAGGATGGATAGGGGCCGAGAGGGGTTAGATTTTTACAGGATTAACAAGATAAGTAGGATTAAACCCCTCTCCATCCTGCTTATCCTGTTAATCCTGTCAAAAAAATTAGTCACGACGCTTACTCACCCCACTTTATGAACTTGTGTACATACCATAGGCCTTCAAAGACCTACGAGGTTTGCAATTTCTCCCGACCTTCGCCCGCTGAATGAATCCAGCACTTTTTTCCCGACTTAAATCTCCCTGGCTCTGGCTCGCACTCGGCCTCATCGCCGTCTACCTCCGTGGTCTTTTCCTCGACGTCATGGACGTGGATGCTTCACAGTACGCTTCCATCTCCATGGAAATGCTGCAAAACGGGAACTGGCTCGAGGTGCAACACCGGGGCGCAGATTACCTCGACAAGCCCCCGCTGCTGTTCTGGCTATCGGCCTCCTCCTTTTGGTTTTTTGGCCTGAGCAATTGGGCCTACAAACTCCCCTCTTTACTCGCCGCCCTCGCGGGCGTGTGGGGCACTTACCGTTTCACCCTGCTTTTTTATGGGGAAAGACCGGCTCGCCACGCTGCATTCATCCTGGCCTCCTGCATGGGCCTCATGGTCATTTGCAATGACGTGCGCACCGATACCATTTTGCTCGGTTTTTCTGCCTGCGCTGTGTGGCAACTGGCTGAATATCTCGAATTTAACCGTTGGCGGAATCTACTCGCTGGTTTCTTTTTTATCGGGCTGGCCATGCTTGCTAAAGGCCCCATTGGACTGGTGATGCCGGCCTTTGCGGTGGGTTCGCACTTGTTGCTGCGGGGCGATTGGCGGGGCATTTTTCGCTGGCAATGGCTGCTTGGGTTGGCGGTTACTGCCCTTGTGCTTGCGCCGATGTGTTGGGGATTGTGGCAGCAGTTCGACTTGCACCCTGAGAAGTTGGTGAACGACCGATACGGCGTTTCAGGCCTTCGTTTTTTCTTTTGGGAGCAAAGTTTTGGCCGAATCACCGGCGAGAACGTGTGGAAAAATGACACCTCAAGGTTCTATTTCATGCACGTTTATTTGTGGGCTTTTTTGCCCTGGTGTTTGTTGTTGCCGGGGGCGCTGTGGCGGAAATTGACAGATTTGACAACTTTTAAAAAGTTGTCAAATCTTCTGCCATTGTCAAGCAGCGAGCAGGATTTTCAAGCAGAGATACCTGCCGAGGGTGTGGTTGTCGAGGACGCCAACAACTGCAAGAGAAGGGGTTGTTCAAAAAGTCGAAAGATGCAAAATTTCGATTTTTACACCAAATCTTGTTCTGTCTTCGCGAAATGTAACTTCCAGAAAGTTTTAAACTTTCTGGAAGTTCGGCGTTACAACAAATTAAATTTTTCGCCCCAGTCCAGATTCCACCCTTCTTTGACTTTTTGCACAACCCCTAACCCCGAATTCTACGCCCTTGGCGGCTTCATCCTTACCTTCGTCGCCCTCTCTCAATCCCAATACAAACTCCCGCACTACATTTTTATCACCCTGCCCTGGGCGGCGGTGCTGGTGGCCACTTCCTGGAAAAGCACTGGAAAATGGGTTTGGGGCTTGCTGTATTTCTCTGCTTTTGCGGCGTTGCTCATTGCTTTTGCCGCCCTGTTTTTTGTGTTTCCGACAGGTAATTTATTCGCGGCAGGAATCACGCTCCTTGCTACGGGCGCTTTGCTTTGGAAGATCATTCGAAATCCGTTCCCGGCTGATTTTGAAGTGCTTATACAACGCGGCGTATGGGTTGCCCTCATCTTTGGCTTTGTGCTGAACTTCCATTTTTACCCCCATTTGTTGCCCTATCAAAGCACCCCACAAGCAGCACGATTCGCCCGCACAAAAGGCATCCCGCCTAAAAAAATGTACTTTTTTGACAGCAGCAGCCATGCGTTGGACTTTTACAACGGCGACATTATGGAAAACCTGAAGTCGTACGAAAAGGCTGCAAGCGTGGCGCGCGAACAAGGTCCAATCTGGGTTTTTACCTCCCAAAATGGCAAGGAAATCTTGAAAAAAGCATCGGTGAAATTTGAAGAGACGGGACAATTCCGACATTTTCAAGTCGCCCTTTTGAAGCCGAAGTTTTTAGACCCGGCTACTCGGGAAGAGACTTTTGGGACGTATTATTTGCTTAAAATTTTGCCGGAATAGGCTGCCACTAATTGCACGAATCAACACGAATTGAGTACTTGTAACTATTCAGCCGCCTCCAAATTCCCGAAGGGAATCTATGTTTATAGCACGAAAATGGGT
>JANMME010000427.1:0-6229 GCA_031373015.1 Saprospiraceae bacterium | reverse complement strand
TTTTTACACCAAATCTTGTTCTGTCTTCGCGAAATGTAACTTCCCGAAAGTTTTAAACTTTCGGGAAGTTCGGCGTTACAACAAATTAAATTTTTCGCCCCAGTCCAGATTCCACCCTTCTTTGACTTTTTGCACAACCCCCCTACAAACCATCAAACCTAATATTTACCAGAACACAATGTACAGTGCTGCCAAAATGCCTACAATGAGTAGCGCTCCAATGGCAAACGTTTGAGAAGTCTTAAACATCGTAACATCCACTTCCATTGCCTTAGGGTTGTCCTTACTTTTCGGGTCGACAAGGCTAATGATGGCCATAAGTGCTACCAATATCAAGAAGGCATAGCCCATTTGATTCAGGAAGGGAACTTCCGGCATGTATGTTTTAAAGGCAATGCCCAAAGGAATGGTGGCAAGTGCTGCCACTAACGCAGCATTGGCCGTGGCGCGTTTCCAGAAGAAGCCCAGCAAGAATATGGCGACCACTCCAGGTGAGATCAGCCCCGTAAATTCCTGGATGAACTGGAAGCCTTGTTCAAGCTTTTGCAGTTGTGGCGCTACCAAGACCGCGATGGCCATGGCAATCAGAATGGTCCAGCGCCCAACAAGCACTTGTTTTGCCTCGCTCGCATTTTTATTAAAGTACTTGTTGTAGAGATCGAGTGTGAAAATTGTAGCGATCGAGTTTGCCTTACCTGCCAAGGAAGCCACAATGGCCGCAGTTAGCGCTGCGAACGAAAGCCCTTTCAGGCCTGGGCCAAGCAAATTGAGCAATACCGGGTATGCCTTGTCTGGCTTCACCTCTCCAGCTGCGTTCACCATTTCTTGTTGGAACATCCCTTTTTGGTAAAGCACGAATGCTGCGATTCCGGGCAATACTACGATGATCGGCATCAGCAATTTCAGGAAAGCGGCAAATAGAAGCCCACTGCGTGCAGTTTCGATCTTGGCGCCCAACGCTCGTTGCGTGATGTACTGGTTGCAGCCCCAATAGTTGAGGTTGGCGATCCACATGGCGCCGAACAGCACTGTAAGTCCTGGGAGGTCTTTGTAGTATTTGTTCGATTCGTCAAAAATCATGTGAAAATGGTCTGGCGCCTGAGATTTGATAAGCCCGAGACCTGCGATGGCACCCTGCGTGCCAAATTGTTGTGCCACCAAATCCAGCGCGAGATAGGTCGTGAACAGCCCACCCAATACCAAAATGGCTACTTGGATAACATCGGTGTATCCAATCACTTTCATCCCACCGAGCGTTATGAAGATGGCGAATATTGCCAAAAACAGCGCACAAACAGTAAAGCCGTTGACGTGCAGCCACGGAATTCCAAGCAAGTTAAAATCAATGTTGAAATTGGTGATCGAATCAATGGCCAATGCGCCGAGGTAAAGAATAGCCGTGAGGTTCACGAATACATACACCAATAGCCAGAATACCGCCATCATCGTTGCCACCAACGGGCTATACCGCTTTTCGAGAAATTGCGGCATGGTAAAAATCCTGTTTTTGATGTAGCCAGGCATAAAAAACACAGCCACTACCAAGAGCGTGGCTGCAGCCATCCATTCGTAGGAGGCAATGGCCAGGCCCATGGCAAAGCCAGAGCCGCTCATGCCGATAAATTGCTCGGCGCTAATGTTCGACGCAATTAGCGATGCGCCAATGGCCCACCAGGTGAGCGCCCCTTCGGCCAAGAAGAAGTCAGTTGCGGTATTTTCGCCGGATTTCTTTTTAAGATAAATCCAGTATCCATACCCCGACACGATGATGAAGTATAGGATAAAAACGGCATAATCCAAAGATTGTAAAGCAGAACCCATGAGTGTCCAGTTGAAAAAAGTGAATAGAGAAGTGGTGTGGCAAAAAATTTGGGTCTGGCTAAGGCAGCCCAAATGTAGGAAGGGTCGGGAAAACCAAGTGCTTAAGGAGTATTTTCCAGAAAAATAAAAATCATCTTGCGAGAGACTTGTGGGTTTCGAGGGAAAACCCGTTTCTTTGCACCCGCTTTACCCGCCGTAGCCTTGGCGGAGGCGGGCAAAGCAATTCGGGTAAAAACAATAAGGTTTCCTGGCCGAGTGGTTAGGCACAGCTCTGCAAAAGCTGCTACAGCGGTTCGAATCCGCTGGAAACCTCAAAGTACAGGCGGCTAAATTTCTGACAATCAGAAATTTAGCCGTTTTCTTTTGAAAACCGCACCCGAGGGTCGGCCCAAGCGTACAGCACATCAGCAATCAGGCTTCCAAGGATGGTGAGCGTAGCTGCAACCATTATTATAGCGGAAAGCAGCGGAAGGTCTTGCCCCAGGTATGCCTCAAAGGTTTTGCTTCCCATTCCTGGAAAACCAAAAAGTGTTTCCACTACCAATGAGCCTGTAAACACCGCGGGCAGTATGCTCGCGAACACCGTAATGATGGGGAAAAGCGCGTTTCGGAAAGCGTGACTCCAGTACACCTCCTCTTCCCCTACACCCTTCGCCCTTGCCGTGCGGATATAGTCTTTGCCCAAGGTGCCGAGTATACCGCCACGCATTTGCAAGGCGAGCATAGCCACTGCCTGTAAAGTCAAAATGATTATTGGGAGCACACATTTGGACGCATTCGCACTCCACCAATCTCCAAAGGAAGTCTTGTCGCGATGCCAGGCATCTTGCACATCAAAGTAAATAGAGGGTAAAATAGCGTGGCCCCAAGCCGTGTTCGTAAAGACCATAATGAGCAGCCCTCCCAGCCAAAAAATCGGCACCGAAAAAAGGAAAAACAAGCCCCTTTTTCCCCAGCGATCCACCCAGCTGCCCTTGCGCCGGGCCATTTCTACACCAAAAGGAATCGCGATCAGATACGCTAATAATATAGCTAAAAAATTGATGGTCAAGGTTGAAAGCAGGCTTGATTGCAAATCTACCCAGACATCTACCCTCCGCCTCGTAAGGCCCAAATCGCCTGTCAAGAATCCTGTGAGCCAATGGTGATATTGATTTTCAAACCCATGCCAATTGATTGCTGGCATACGAAGCCTGTCTGGGAACCTTTGGTTGCACAAAACAGAAGCGGCGGAATCGAGCCGTAAAAGCGCATTCGCTAAACGGGGAAAAGAAGCTTCTGGCTTGCGGAATTCGGAGGGCGGCACATTGAGCGCTGATTCCGAAATGCTTGTCTGGGGGATTTCGTTGTACAGTAAGTTTAGGCGATTTACAGCAGAATCGAGCAAGGCCAACTTATCGGCTCGAACCAAAAAAGGCAATTCGTTGCGCAAGTGCGAGCTTTGCGGGAGCGACGAAGGAAGGGCTTCTATCGCACGAACGGTTGCAGAAACCGCTTTGTCGTAATTTTGAACCGCGAGCCAATTTCCTGTTTGGCCCACCAGCTTTCCCAATCGTTCGCGTCGGTCGAGTGGGAAAATGCGCCAAAGCGTATCTGGATAAGCAGCCGTAGTGATGCTAAGGTAAAATGATGGGCCATCAAGGCCGAGCCGAACAGCGTTGGAGCGGTATTTTTCAGCTTGCTGCGCAGGGTCCAGGGTGTTGTAATTCTCTTCACCAAGGATATTTACTACAGGATCACCTGGCGCACATTTGCCCAACCCAAAAGCCAAAAATGATATGACCAACAAGGTGGGTAGGGATAGGAGCGTTCGGCGCAGGAGATATTTTAGCATGGTATATGGACATTAGACATTAGACATTGGACATTGGACATTGGACATTAGACATTAAACATTAAACATTACATTTGACATTGAATGATAGATATTTAGGCACTATACAACGCCATAATTTCAACCCCATTAATCTTCTTCGTACGGTGTCACTTCGCGACTTTTGCCCTCGGCGGCTTTCAACGCTTTTTCGCGGTTGCGTTGTACCCTTGCCACCACCAGGATGCTTGCCTCGTATAGGCCAAATAGCGGAATTGAAACGAGCGTTTGCGACACTACATCGGGAGGGGTGATGATGGCGGCTGCGATGAGTATTACCACGACGGCATGGCGACGGTAATTGCGCATAACAGCAGCACCTACAATCCCGATTTTTGCCAAAAAATAAGCCAGTATGGGCATCTCAAAAATCATTCCCATAGGCAAAGTGAACATGGTCATATAGGTTACATAAGAGTCCAAGGTCGGCGACACATCAAGCCCTGCCACCGTATAGCTCGCCAAAAAACTGATGGAAAACGGGGCGATGATAAAATAGCCAAACAGTACCCCCAAAAGAAAAAGGAAGGTGCAAATGCCGACGATGCCGCGCACGGCTTTTTGTTCCTTCTCAAGCAAGCCGGGGCGCACGAACTTCCAAAACTCCCAAAAAATAAAAGGGAAAGCACAGATGACTCCCAGCCAAAACGAAATATATAAGTGCTGCATCAACACTTCACCCAATTCCCTTGTAATGACGTTGAACTTAGGCGGAGCAAAACACATGGAATCCCCAGCGCCGACCCAATGGGAGAAACCACAGATAATCTGATAAGTAGGAAAGTTTGGAGAACGCGGCCCAAAAATCAGGGTGTCGAAAACGAACTCTTTGTTGAAAAGAAACACCACAGCGATTGCAGCTATCGCCGCCACTGAGCGCAAAATATGGGTGCGCAATTCGATAATATGGTCAAAAAAGGACATCTCGCCCCGTTTGTCGTGCTGGCGGTCGTGTTCGTGCTGTTGATCGAGAGGCATGGTTGCTGGATTTGAGAATCGTAGGGGGCTTAGACCCGGCAAATGTAAAAAGTTACGCCCCGATGCATGAAAGAAACAGCAAGACTTAAACTTACGGCCTCAAAATAATTAACCGCCAGCCAGCCACCCACGTTTATTATTTTAGAACTTTGCCATGACATACGCTTCAACCATGATTTCAATATTATGAAGACTTCGATTTTGCTTTTTTGTGTTTTGCTTAGCACACAGCTTTCATCTCAAACTAAAAATATTTCTGAGGCTCGCCACATCGAAGGAGGGATTCTTCTAGGCATTTCTAACTACTCCGGCGATATTTCAGAAAAAGGCATCCAAATCTCTGAGTCAAAACCCGCTTATGGGATTTTTTGCCGCTATTTTCTTTCCAATCGTTTCTCGCTCAGGGCTCATATTTATGGTGGTGTAATTTCTGGGGAAGACGCTCATTCAAAAGATCTGTGGCAACAACAGCGGAGCTTTCGGTTTAAAACCGAGCTCTTTGAACTGGGACTGGGTGGAGAGTTCCATATCTTTGGGAAAGGCGGGGCGTCAAATATGAAAGGGGATAATTACATACTCTCCCCCTATCTTTATTTAGGTATAGGAGGCACACTCAGCCGGAAAAAAGTGGGTTATTATGGTGCTCCAGAAAATCGGGATGAATTTGAGATCGTCCCTTTGCCAGAAGGAGGCGGGCATCAGCAGTTTCTGGTTTTCCCTATGGGCATCGGCGTACGCGCTGAGATAACAAAAGCCATGGTATTGGGCTTAGAATTAGGTTTCAGGCCATCTGTTTCCGATCAATTGGACGGGGTAAGCCTCAATGGAAACCCCGATAAAAAGGACTGGTATTACTTCGGGGGGGCAACTCTTGCTTTCAATTTATTTAATCAAAACAAAATTAGAAACCCTACTTTATAGTCAACGCAAAGTGGTTTTGAACAAAAGAACCGTTCAACCGCTTGAAAACCAATGTCTCTAAACCATCTAAACTTTCTAAACCACTCTAAACTGACTATATAAACTTCATGAACAAATCTAAGACCTTAAAAATCTCGCTTGAATTGCTCTGGTGGGCTATTACAGCCATCGTTGTCTGGGTTGTTTTGCGGCCTATCCATAAGGCGATGTATGTGTGGCCATTTGAATGGACAAATGTGATGTTTGTAGTGGTGCTCCTTACGCTGACGCGCTATATGTTTTTGCTAAAGCACACCTTTATAAGCAATCAGCAAGTCTTGAAAATCGCGCTGATGCTACTCATGTTCCCGCTCACCTTTATTTTAATCGAACGGATCAACGAGTTTTTGACGTTTATTGAAGAACAAACCTGGGAACCGCTCACCGGGCACCTTCCCACTGCCCAGCAGCCAGCCATTGAGGATTATATTTGGGGTGAAATGCTCTTTTTTGGCGTTGGGAGTGCTTTGGCAGCCCCCGCTTTTGCCATTCGAATGATGCTTTCTATTTGGCGTACGCGAAATCGGGGAACGGTGTAAATTAAACAGCAAAACAGCAAAACAGCAAAACCGGAGAACAGGAAAATATAAAACAGAG
>JANMME010000372.1:0-3629 GCA_031373015.1 Saprospiraceae bacterium | reverse complement strand
TAATTAAAAAATTTTGTAACGCTTTCGAGTGCAGCATGCCTGCACATTTGTAGTGTTCAAAATTTATAAACAATTAAAACATCACAATCATGGGAAATTTGCTTTACATCGTTGCCGTAATCCTTATTATAGGTTGGGCAGTTGGGTTCGTTGGTTTTCACGCTGGAGGCCTTATTCACTTATTGCTGGTTATTGCAATAATTGCTGTATTGATACGGGTTATTAGTGGCAGAAGTGCCGTGTGACGCAGTCCGTCAACTTCAAATTATTTCGCTATGAAAAACAAAACAGCTTATCCCATTTTAGCAACTATTTGCTTGGCAATACTGCTTTTTGTTGCAGGTGAAACGACAGCACAGGTAGTAACCAATGAATCTAATACCGCAGAGGACTTTTTTGGTGGCGATGTAAAGTCCGTTTCTGCGCGTATTGCCTCCCTGTACGGAGCTGATGCACCCGCGGTGGAACGATTTGTGCAAGCTGCCATCAACATGGAAAGTCGTATTGGCATCGCTGCCCCTGTTGTTATTGCCATTGCTATCCACGGGTCCAGTTTCAAAAGCGAACTTTTTTTAAATGCTGACAATCCCTTCGGTATAAAGGCAAGCAACCCTTGGTTCGGCCCAAGCTACATTAAACAGAACGATCCTGATGAAGCAAAATATCGAGTGTACGGCTCTGCGGAGGAAGCCGTTTGGGATTTTGGCATCTTCGTGAAAAGCCGCAGTTGGTATGCCGATGTTCTGGATTGTCCTATGGACGATTCTCGCTGTGTAATAGATGGCTTGAAAAAAACCGATTTAGAGCCCGGGTATAGCATGGACCCCAACTGGGATGAAGCCATCATGGATATCATTCAAAAGATGAGGCTTCAGGAATTAGTCACTCGTTGAGCAATCTCATGCCCACATACCAATCGTATACAGTTGGCTTTGCCACTCACACCTTATCAAGCGATTTAAGGCGTTTCCCTTTCAGTTTTTTGAAGTGGGAGGGCGTCAAGCCCGTTACTTTTTTGAACTGGTTGGACAAATGCGCCACACTGCTGTAATTCAACAGGTAGGAGATTTCGGTGAGGTTCAGCTCGTCATAGACGATCAATTCTTTGACGCGCTCTATTTTGTGGGCAATGATAAAATGTTCGATGGTCGTGCCCAGCACCTCAGAAAAAAGATTGGAAAGGTAGGTGTAGTCGTGCTGCAGTTTTTCGGCGAGGAAAACAGAAAAGTTGACTTTGAGCGATGCGTCGCTGTAGTGCACCATTTCGACGATTACGTTCTTTATTTTTTCAATACAGGATGGCTTTTTTGTCCTCCATGAGCTCCAATCCTGATTTTTGCATGCGGATTTCAGAACAATATTTGTATTTGTCTTGGGTTCGGGAGGAGACCGGAGTAGCTTTGGCCCGACAGGAAGCCTCTCGAATAATAAAATAAGGCTTTGTGTATTGTTTTGCTATCCGCATACTGCCAGTTTTAGATGGAAAGCAATAGTCCAATTTTAAAAACTGACAGCATGTCGGATAGCTACGAGCCCCCACTCGCATTTCCTACCGCATTTTAGAGTTCGTGGCAGCACTCAGTTCTGTTTCAAGTTCTCCCATTTTCCCGTCTCCTCTTTCCATCAAATGGGAGGCTTGTTTTTTAATGGTGAAAAGATATAAACAAAGGTCTCGTCCTTTATTTATGTTTCTGTTACATATTTTTATAAAATCCTTACATCCTGTACATATTTTATTACCTAAGATATTGTTGCAAAATTTGAGCTTGCTCATGTATCCTGTCAAGCCCTTTACGATGTTGACTTACTCCCAGTTTTTTGAAGTGGGAAGGCGCTACCCCTGTCACCTTTTTGAACTGGTTTGACAAATGCGCTACGCTGCTATAATTCAACAAGAAAGAAATTTCAGTCAGGTTGAGTTCATCATAGAAAATCAATTCTTTGGCGCGTTCTATTTTATTTACTATAAGATACTGCTCAATGGTAGTGCCCATGACTTTTGAAAAAGTATTGGAAAGATAGGTGTAGTGATAGTGAAGCTTTCCTGCAATATAATCCGGGAAACTAACCTTGCGCGGCATTTCTGAAGAATGCACTATTTCAATCACAAGGTTTTTTATTCTCTCAACCAAGATGGTTTTTTTGTCTTCAAGAAGGTCCAATCCGAACCTATGCAAGGCTATTCGGAACTGTTCGCGTTGAGCATCTGTGATGTCGCCTTTAATTTCTACTTCGCCTAGATTCACACTGATATAATAGAGCCCGAGTTTTTTCATCTCGGATTTCACGACCCTTTTGCAACAGATGCTTACCATGTTTTTGATGTACAATTTCATGTTCAGGAGTAGGTTAAAAGGTGAAACAATAAAGACGTAACAAGAAATCATAATCGAAATGTTAAAAATATTGAACGGGCAGGTGTTGCTAAAATTTTTATAAAAAAGATATTTTAATGGCAAAAGGGCTATTTATCAGGGTATTTCCCCATTATAAATTGGTGTTTTCACCCAGTCAAATCAGGCGTTCAACAACAGGCGTTCCGGCCCAGTCCAGTCCAGTGGTTTTTTCAATAAAAGGTTGGAAAAAATATTAGCAGGAAGCTGGGGGACTGGTTGGATCAAAAGGCCATGCGTGATGTCAAGCTGCGATAATGCTGGGTAGCAGCCCAAACGTCGGCAGAAATCGTCGTTGCGGATTGTTAGGGAGCTGCGTAGCACCGGAACTCGGTCGCGCAAGGTTTCGGTGCTATGCACCTTGTCACATACCTATGCTATATTTCTACCGACGTTTGGGCTGCCCGTGCATCTCGCACGAACAGCCAGCCAATCGAATCAATCGGAACAATCGTCCCAATCGAAAAATTATTTCACCCCAAAATCCTTCCGGATCTTGTTCAACGCGCTCCCCGATTGCACCCATTCAATCTGGGCTTCGTTATAGGTGTGGTTCACGTCGAATTTGTCGGTGGTGCCGTCCGAGTGCGAAAGCACGATTTGGAGCGGCTTGCCGGGGACGAATTTATCAAATCCAAGGATGCTCACTTTGTCGTCCTGACGGATTTTATCGTAGTCTGCATTATTGGCAAAGGTTAGCGCCAACATTCCCTGTTTTTTCAGGTTGGTCTGGTGGATACGGGCGAAAGATTTCACCACCACGGCTTTTACGCCAAGATAGCGTGGCTCCATCGCCGCGTGCTCACGGCTGCTGCCTTCGCCTAGGTTTTCCTCGCCAAAGATAATGGTGCTAATGCCTTTTTTCTGGTAGAGCCGTGCCGAAGCCGGGACTTCCATGAACTGGCCGTTCTCCGTGTTCAGCACCTTGTTGCGCTCACCGTTGAAGGCGTTTTCAGCACCGATGTAGCAGTTGTTGGAGATATTCTCCAGGTGTCCGCGGTACTTAAGCCAAGGTCCCGCCATCGAAATATGGTCGGTGGTACACTTGCCTTTTGCTTTGATGAGCACACGCATATTCGTGAGCTCGCTGTTCGTGATCGGCTTGAAGGGCTTGAGCAGTTGTAAGCGCTGACTGTCTTTGGCAACCGCGATTTTGATCGCGCCTTTGGCTGGTGCGATGTATCCTGCGTCTTCCACTGCGAATCCGGCTTTTGGCAATTCGATGCCTTTGGGAGG
>JANMME010000369.1:0-5888 GCA_031373015.1 Saprospiraceae bacterium | reverse complement strand
ATTTTACATTTTGCGGTTCTCCTGTTTTACATTTTGCGGTTTAACTTTTTAATGAAAAAGCGCCGCAATACTCTTGTGCTCCACGGTGTTGCGGATGGCCCGGGCAAACAGGTTTGCGGTGGAAAGCACCTTTATTTTGGGCGATTCCCGGAGGAGCGGGATGGTATCGCATACGATGAGTTCAGAAAGCTGGGATGCTTCCACGTTATCATAAGCTTTGCCGGATAGCACGGGGTGTGTACAAATAGCTCGGACTGAATTCGCCCCTTTTTCCATGAGCGCGTCTGCTGCTTTGCATAAAGTTCCAGCAGTATCCACCAGGTCGTCCACCAAGATCACGTCCGCTCCTTTTACGTCGCCGATGACGGTCATGGCCGCTACTTCGTTGGCTTTGGTGCGGTACTTGTCGCAGATGACGAGTTCGCGGCCAAAGTGCATGGCATAGATGCGGGCGCGTTTCACGCCCCCCACGTCGGGGCTGGCAAAAATCACTTTTGAAAGGTCTTGTTTTTCCAAATACGGCACATAGATGGCCTCAGAGCGAAGGTGATCCACCGGGATGTCAAAAAAACCTTGCACCTGGTCAGCGTGCAGGTCCATCGTCATGATACGATCCACGCCGGCGGCAGTGATCATATTGGCCATAAGTTTGGCGCTAATGGGCACCCGCGGCTTGTCTTTGCGGTCTTGACGGGCATAGCCAAAATAGGGCACTACCGCCGTAATGTAGCCGGCTGATGCGCGTCGGGCGGTATCAATCCAGAGTAGGAGCTCCACCAAGTTGTCGTGGGGCTGGCAAGTGCTTTGGATAAAAAAGGTGTAGGAACCCCGGACGCTTTCATTGATAATAGTTTGCATTTCGCCGTCGCTGAAGCGGGCGAGCGTGGTGTCGCCCAGGGGAGCATCGTAGTAATAGGCGATTTCTTTGGAGAGGTCCTTGGAAGCGGAACAAGCGAAAAGTTTGACTTCTGTCACGGTAGCTGGTGGTTGGTTATCGGTTTTGATTTGTTTGCCCACCTGCCTGATAGGCAGGTTATTGGCTGTTTTATTTTCCAACGTCTTCTAATTTGAGGCAAAGGTAGAAACTAGGATTAAACGGTGTACAGAAGAGTGAATTGAGCAGAAAAATGACCTTGAAATTTGCTATTTCTGACAATTTTGAAAGGTACTTGTTTTGGAAAAAGACCTTGTGCTACCTTTGGCAGCCTCGAAGCCTGCTATCTTTCTTTCACCAAATCATTCTGTCTGGCAAATGATCCGACATCTCCTTTACACACGTCTTTGGTTTTTGACTGGCCTATTCACCTTAATGGCAATTGGCCTCTCCGCTCAAAACCGCAGCCCGCGCGAAACCGCGCTCCTTTTTTTGCAAGAAAACCCCTCCAAATTTGAACTCACCCAAAACGACGTCTCCGATGTGAAAGTCGTGCGCGAGTACCGCACGGAACACAATGGCGTCACGCACGTGTGGGCGCAACAGCAGTATCACGGCATCCCCGTATTCAACGGCCTTTTTGGCCTTCACGTAAAGCCTAACGGCGAAGTGATGCACCTCGGCCACCGTTTTGTGAACGATCTCAGCCGCCGCATCAACACGGATCTGCCTTCCCTGGGCGCAGCCAAAGCACTGGAAATGGCGATGGCGAATTTGGGTTTCACAGGCTTCCCGGCACCTGCTTTGCGCAGCAAAACCAACGAGCAAAACTTCGTATTCCAGGGCGGCGCGATTTCTAAAAAAGAAATACCAGTGTTCGCTTCTTATGTCCTTGCCAACAACGGTTCTGTACGGCTTTCCTGGCAAATGGTCATTGACCAAGCCAACACGCCCGACCTTTGGACGATTACCGTGGATGCACAAACGGGTTTGATTTCTAATAAATTAAACCATACAGTGTACTGCCAGGCTGGCCACGCCCACCGCGGCGGCGATGCCAGCCAATGTGCCGAAACAACGGTTAACGGTCAACATTCACCCTCCTTTGCTCCCTCCTCCGTCAAGACTTTGGCGGGTGAAAACGCTTCGGCGGGTAAAACAGTCAACGGTCAACAGTTAACAGTCAACGGTGAACAGTCCGCTATGGACGAACTCCTCTTAGACGAAAAATACAACGTTTTTGCCCTCCCGGTTGAAAGCCCCATTCACGGCAACCGCACTGTAGTGACCAACCCTGCCGACCCACAAGCTTCACCCTTTGGATGGCTGGATACTGATGGCGCAATCGGTCAAGATTACACCTACACTCGTGGCAACAACGTGTGGGCTTTTGACGACAGTGTGAGCGACGACACCCCCGATCCAAGTGAGTCAGCAGATGGAGGAGCGACGCTAGATTTTGATTTTCCTTTCAATCCAGTGGCTGAGCCGAATGCCAATACCCAAGCAGCTATTACCAACTTGTTCTACACGAACAACAAGATGCACGACATCTTTTACCGCTATGGCTTTAATGAAGAAGCGGGGAATTTTCAAAACAACAACTATGGCCACGGCGGCACCGGCAACGACGAAGTGTATGCTCAAGCCGTGGATGGTAGTGGTACGGATAATGCGAATTTTTCAACCCCTGCAGACGGCGGCAATGGCCGTATGCAGATGTACGTGTGGAATCGCAAAGGCGTAATTGTGTCGGCGAATGGCCCAGGCCCAATCATTGGAATCTATGATGCTTTGTCCTCCGATGATCAAGGCTGGGGAGGGGCCATCACTGAAATTCCTGTCACAGGCGATGTAGTGGTTGTGTCAGACGGAACGGGCTACCCTACTGAAGGATGTTTCGCGCCTATTAATGATTTAGCAGGCAAAGTAGTTATGGTGGATCGCGGCCAATGCGAGTTTGGCCACAAAGCACTTAATGTACAAAAAGCAGGGGGCATCGCTTGCATCATTTGCAATTTTGAGGATGTTGACCAGCTTATGGGTGCGGGCGCTGAAGGTGGGCAAGTGACCATCCCCACACTAATACTCCATAAAACAGATTGCGACATTTTGAGGCAATATGCGGGTGCAGGGCTAAATGTTTCCATCAGCAGGCCTATACCTGTTCCTCCGGCACAACGCGATGGAGATTTTGACAATGGCATCATTGCACACGAATTCCACCACGGCATTTCCAATCGCCTTACAGGCGACGGCTTTAGCTGTCTTGGCAATGCCGAGCAAATGGGCGAAGGCTGGAGCGATTGGGCTAGCCTTGTAATCACTGTTGAGCCTGGCGACAAAGGCGCCGATAAGCGTGGCATTGGAAATTATGCTCTTTACAAGGAAGTGGATGGTTCAGGCATCCGTCGGTACCCTTATTCTACTGATATGAGCATTGCCCCGCTTACTTATAGCAAGGTGGCTTCTAGTGCCGTTCCCCACGGAGTTGGCGAAGTATGGGCCAACATGATTTGGGATCTTTACTGGGCAATGGTAGAAAAATACGGTTGGGATGCTGACATCAACAACCCTAACAGCGGAAATTTCCGCGCCATGCAACTTGTGGTGGATGGCATGAAACTCCAGCCATGCAGCCCGGGTTTCCAGAATGGCCGCGATGCCATAATGCTGGCCGATGTAATGAATTACAATGGGGCAGATACATGCCTGATCTCTTCGGTCTTCGCCCGCCGCGGCCTCGGTTATTATGCCGACCAAGGCGACGCAGCAAGCGAAAGCGATGGAGTTGAAAACTTTGACCCGATCCCAACGTGCATCAAGGAGTTGAAGATCAAAAAGATAACGACCACACCGACCATTAAACCCGGCGAGAACGCCTCGTTTGAAATCACGGTTACCAACCACAAAGACGGAGCAGCTACCAATGTGGTGGTCACAGACGAACTGCCAGTAGGGCTTACCCTGGTGAGCGCTTCAAACGGCGGCGTACAAGTCGGCAACACCGTTCGCTGGGACCTTGGCAGCATGCCAAGCCTGCAGGTACTTAAGTTGACGTATACTGCCAAGAGTTCGGCAGGGGTAGGTTCCACCCGTTATTTCCGCGACCTGCTTGAAGACGAGGTTGAGTGGTTCGCCAATCTCCTTGACCCGCTCACAGGCGAAATCTTTACCCTACAAGACGTTATTGTACACCCTGGTAGCGGCAGCTATGCATGGGCCGGTAAAGACGTTGCTGTGGCTTCTGACTTCAGCCTCGAAACCACGCTTAACCTAACGGTTTCGGGCGCTAAGCCAGCATTGCGCTTCTGGCACCAGTACGATACAGAAGCGGGTGCTGATGCAGGATTCGTCGAAGTTCAGGACTTGGGAGACCCGCTGATGGCTTGGCGGCGTTTGAAAATAGATGATGCCCTGCGCGGCGCTTACGACGGTGGAGTTCAGTACACCACGTTCGCCATTCCATTCCTGCACGGATTTTCGGGCAATTCCAATGGCTGGAAACAATCTTATTTTGATCTGAGCGACTATTCAGGCAAGAACATCACGTTCCGTTTCCGCTTTGGCTCTGATGCCAACACAGCACCTGTCAACGGCGCATGGTATGTTGACGAAGTGGAAGTTCTGGATGTTTTCAACTATACAGGCGAGGCTTGCCTCACTGCCGATGGCGGCGATCATGCTTGTGCAAGTGCTCCAGAGCTCGGGGTGATTGTAGAACCCGTAACGGTAGGTACCAAAGAGCCAAACCAGAAATCTATCCAGATGCTGGTGCAGCCCAACCCTGCCGACGATGTATTGTATATCAGCCTTGGTCAGGCATTGGAAGGCCAGGTGCTGGCCTCGCTCGTTGCAGCCGACGGCCGCACGGTGCTGAGCCAAACACTGCAAGGCTTGGGTCTCGGCCAAGTGCTCTCGCTCAATGTTCAGAACGTGCCTGCGGGCATGTACACCGTTCAGCTTCAAAGCGGGGCTGGCAACAGCGTGCAGAAGGTGGTGATTCAGTAATAGCGTGCTATTCGGGGTGCGACTTGAAGTCGCACCCCGAATTCGTAATGAAACCAACGAGCCTTCCCATAACCTGGGGAGGCTCGCTTTTTTTCAGCCCTTTTTCAGCCCATTTCCCCTCTCATTTTGCCCGTTTTGCGCCGTTTTGACTGCCCTGCTGTGCTGTACATACGCATATTTGTATGACAAAATCTCTACTATTTAAACACACAGCAACTATATGAAAAAGTATCTCGCAATTGGACTTATCGCCCTGTCGGGTGGTATTACGGCTCTGACAGGCGCCCGCTTGATGGGTTGGGGCAATCCCTCCGCCCAATGGATGAACGACCACGCTGCTCCTGTACATTTTGCAAATTACACACCCGGGAGCAATACAGCACTGGCCGACTTTACGTTCGCTGCCGAAAAAGCACTGCCCGAGGTAGTTCATATCGCAGCTAGCATCCGCGTGAAACATCAGGGTGGCATGATGCAAGGCTTTGATCTTCAGAATATGCCGGAGCCGTTCAGACAGTTTTTTGGCGACCCCGGTCTGCGCCAGCAACAGGGAGGCGACCAACCTGATGACGTGCAACAAGGAACTGGCAGCGGCGTGATTCTCAGTTCTGACGGGTACATTGTGACCAACAACCATGTGGTGAGCAATGCCGACGAATTGACGGTGACACTCAACGACCGGCGCGTATTCAAAGCCAAAGTGATCGGCACCGACCCCTCTACTGACCTGGCTTTGGTAAAAATTGACGCCTCTGAATTGCCCTACATGCCGCTCGGAAATTCCGACAACGCCAAAGTAGGCGAATGGGTAGTGGCCATTGGCAATCCGTTCAACCTGACTAGCACCGTGACGGCGGGCATTGTGAGCGCCAAAGGCCGGGATATCCACATCTTGAAGGACAAGGCTCCGATCGAGAGTTTTATTCAGACGGATGCCGTGGTGAATCCCGGAAACAGTGGTGGCGCACTCGTCAACCTGAATGGCGAATTGATTGGTATCAAC
>JANMME010000346.1:0-3380 GCA_031373015.1 Saprospiraceae bacterium | reverse complement strand
CCTCCCAATCCCACTTTCTTTCACCCCGCCAAAGGGCGCGACGGTAGTAGCTACCAAGCCCGTATTCACGCCCACCATACCATATTCCAGCGCTTCGGCTACGCGGAAAACCCGCCCGATGTCGCGCCCATAGAAATAGGCGGCTAAACCGTAGGGGGTCTCGTTCGGCATTGTGATCACTTCCTTTTCTTCTGAAAAACGGATAATTGTGGCCACCGGCCCAAATATTTCCTCGTGCATGATATCCATACTTGTGCTTACGTCAGCCAGCACCGTGGGTTCGTAAAAAGTGCCCTGCAAGGCATGGCCGCCCGTCACCAAACGCGCTCCTTTTTGCGTGGCATTGCCCACGAGCCGCTGTACTTTTTCGAGGGCTTCGGCATTGATGAGTGGGCCGATATTTACACCATGCTCTATGCCTGGGCCGACTTTCTGTTTCAGCACGGCAGCCGTGAATTTTTCCAAAAACATCTCGTAAACACCGTCTTGCACAAAAATGCGGTTGGCGCACACACAGGTTTGTCCGGCGTTGCGGTATTTGGCCACAATGGCGCCGTCCACCGCAGCCTCCATATCGGCGTCGTCGAACACGATAAAGGGGGCGTTGCCGCCGAGTTCGAGCGATATTTTTTTCACCGTGTCGGCGCTTTGGCGCATGAGCAGTTTGCCCACTTCAGTGCTGCCGGTGAAGGAGACTTTGCGCACCACGGGACTGTCGGTCAACACCTTGCCGATGGCGGGAGCGTCCATGCCTGTCACGATATTGAGTACCCCGGGTGGAAATCCGGCACGAATGGCGAGTTCGGCCAGCGCCAAGGCGGACAAAGGTGTTTCTTCAGAGGGTTTGAGCACCACGGTGCATCCCGCTGCAAGGGCGGGCGCTACTTTGCGCGTGATCATCGCATTGGGGAAATTCCAGGGTGTAATGGCCGCCACAACGCCCACGGGTTGTTTCACCACGAGCAATCTCATGCCGGGCAAATGCGGTGGAATGATGTCGCCGTACGCCCGTTTGCCCTCTTCCGCAAACCACTCGATAAAGGTGGCCCCATAGCGGATTTCGCCTTTTGCCTCGGGTACGGGTTTGCCTTGTTCGAGGGTCAGCAACAAGCCCAGATCATCAGCATTTTCCAAAATGAGATCGTGCCATTTCCGCAAAATAGTGGCGCGGGCGGTGGCAGTTTTGGCGCGCCACTCGGGCAGGGCATTCTCTGCGGCAATGATAGCACGACGGGTTTCGTCCGGCCCGCAATCGGCTACGCGGGCAAGTTCGTCGCCTGTGGCTGGATTGGTGACAGGGAAGGTTTTGCCGGAATCGGCGGCAAGCCATTCGTTATTGATGAAGGCTTCGCGGTGAAGGAGGGTGGAATCTTTTAGGAAAGACATTATTTCTTTGACCGTTGTTCGTTTGACAAAAGCAGGGGGTGTGTAAAAAGCCCCAGAGGGGGTATATCTTTGTAGCACAAGCGAATAAAATTTGTTTAACGTTCCATCGGAACGGCATCTAACAAACGCTAGATACCGTTCCGATGGAACGGATAAAATATCCTTTGGCGATTCTACAAAGATAAAGTCCCCCTGGGACTTTTTACACAACAGCCCAGCGGGTCAAATTGGCCCGCCAATAAACGAGAAAAAGTCAAGTTCTTTTAGGCGAACCCTTGAACAAGTCTTGACCACCGTTATTTTTATCGCCGTTTCATTTCTTTCAGCGGCAGTACAAAACCAGGCATCACGTCTTCACCCAAAAGGGATTTGTCATCAAAACCTTTGATGGTTTCAGGTGCTTGTCCTTGACGATAGATATAGGCTGTTTCTTCGTAGGGATCAATGAGCCAAGCAAGCCGGACGCCGTTTTCCATCCAGACCTGGGTCATTTTTTCTTGAAGTTTACTCAACCGGTCGGACGAAGAACGAACTTCGGCGATGAAATCTGGGACAGTTTTAACGAAAAGTTCTTCCTCGTCCGAGCTGACGTTTGCTTCATTTGAAATCCAGGCTACGTCCGGTGATTTGATGACGCCGCTTGGAAGATCAAAGCCCGTGGAAGGGCTGAACAATTCGCCTAATTGATGGCGATTATTCCACATAAAGAGAAGTCCGTGCAATTGGGACTCCCGCCTTCCAGAGCCTTTTTTAACAGGTGACATAATCAAGATTTTTCCATCGGCTTCACGTTCCATCTGCAAATCAGGAAACCGCTCGGCCAGCGAGATAAACGCCTCTCTGCTGAACGACTGCTGAAATTCCAAGGGGCCAAGCTGACGCACAAGGCTTTCCAGAGGGGGCATTGCCTCTAGTTCTGACTTGGTAAGCGTAACGTTGGATACTGACATGGGTCGTGTTTTGTTAGCAAAGTTACTCTATTTCAATTCAAAACTCGGCAGCAGTTGAGGCTCCGTATCAAATCCCGGACGCACAAACTTTTGCCAATCCGGGAAAAGATGCTCCATTTCTTTCCGAAAACGGCTGAGCGCCAGGAGCAAGTCGAGGATTTCGTCCGTTTTTTCCGGCCAGGTTTTCCGGATCATTTCCCAGGCGCCCAGGCTTCGCTCAATACAGAGCAGGCAGGCTTTTGCGCTTCCGTTCGCGTCGCTTTGGTAGGGAGGGTCGCCCCAAATCTCCGTATCGTGCATATCATCCATGCCCGAAACCGCGCGTCGGGCTTTTACGCCGATAAAAGCGGCGTACTGATGAATGATTTCGATGGCCTCTTGTGTGTGTTCGAGTTGTTCCAGGTCAATAGGCAACTCCATTTCGGCCATTTGTTGGGTTTCGGCCTCTCGCGCTGTTAAAAAATCGTGGTTAGATCTAAAAAACGAATCTGTCAGTTTGAAGTAGGACAAGCCTTTTTCAAAGATTTCCTCCTCCAGTTTTTCCATATCCGGGTCAGGAATGGGGTCAGGTTCGGCGTGGATTTCGGCGGGGTCAATCCCGGCCTCACGGAGCATTTCATCGAGCATGCGCAGGGATTCTTTGAAATGTTCGCTCACAGTGTTCCACATTTCCTCGTCGGTCATGGCCGTGTCGCGTTTCCAGCGCTCAAGTTCTTCCACGCCCACAGCGCAGCGCTCGACAAAAGCACAGCGCTCGCACCAGCGGTCGCAGTAGTTGTGGATGGAGGGAATGAGTTTGGAATCGTCCATGAGCGGGGAGGCTGGGAATATTTTGCGCAAATGTCAGAATCTTTCTAAAGAATAAACGAGACAAACACGCGCTACCCTTTTTGAATTTTCAATTTAAGCTTTGTCTTTGCTATGTTTGCCGCAGCAATTTTTTCAATATGAAACACAAACTCCGCATGGGAATGGTTGGCGGTGGCCAGGACGCGTTCATCGGCGCAGTACACCGCATGGCTGCTGCTTTAGACGGCGAAATCG
>JANMME010000238.1:0-2448 GCA_031373015.1 Saprospiraceae bacterium | reverse complement strand
GTTGCGTTGATTGAACAACAAAGGGAAAGCTGACATATCAGCTAACCGTCTCGAAAACCTCGTAGGTTTTAAAACCTGCCGTATGTACACAAATTCATTCTGCCTCGCGTGGCGTTCCCCTCCGACACAAGCCCAGTTTTTTGCTTAGGAATTCGGCCTTCTTTTCTAAAAAGAAAAAACATAGCAAACATTCTTTCAATGTTGCTAGATTTGACCGCCGATTCTACTCCCACAGACGTTTTTCCTGAATGATAATCATTATGATTTCACCGCCTCAGACTTTCCTGGGCAGGTATTAGCCAACTTTTTACAATTCATTCTCAGTGCTATGGCGCATTTCTACTCGAATTTTCTGGCCCGCAGGATCCCTGCCTTATGCCTTTTGTTACTGCCCATATTGGCCGCTGCCAATAATTCAGGCGGCCCAACCGATCCCGATTCGACTGCAAATTTTGGGCACTGTTCCACGGTTATTGAAATAGACACCAATTGTGTGACGCACGAAATCACCCTTTCTGCCTATATTTATTGGACATGGACCTTTGTTCACCAGCCCGTTGTCGCAAATTGGGACAATGGTTTGACGGCGCACAAAATCACGGTCGTCCCCCCGGGCACCTGGAGCTGGGATCCCAATGGGACTACTTGTGAGGTTTGGCACCAGTACAACTCGGCTACGTTCGACAAGCCCTTTTTTGATGGCCCGGTTGAAATAACAGGCCCTACAGTCATTTGCCCCTCCGACGATTTGTTGGAGCTAAATACCAACCTGAACTATTACTCCTTTTTCGAGGAGCTACTTTGGAGCCCGCCCAACCCGGCAGGCGATTTTGAGCCTTTCCCCATCACCCAGCCCGGGACATATAGCCTGAGCGTTACGGATGCTTTTGGTTGTACTTCTTCCGACCAGATTTCGATTATAGAAGTGCCACTTTTTATACCTGCCGTTACAGGCCCTGCCAGAATGTGCCCGGAGGGTGATACCGCAACACTTTCCATTGTTAATCCTGGGAGCTATCAATCCTTTGAATGGGACAATGGCGATACCCTTTCTCCGATCACTGTTTTTGACCCAGGCGTTTATCAGGTAACGGCCACCGATAACCACGGATGTACAGGCGTGGGCTCCATCGGCGTCCTGTCTGGGGAAGTCGGCGCGTTCAATATCTTCGTTTCAAGCCCGGCCTTGTGTCCCGGCCTGTCGGATACGCTTCGGGTAGTGGGCGGTTTTACCAACTACTCCTGGTCGAACAATGTGATGGGCATCACCAACATCGTAAACCAAGCGGGCACTTACACCGTCACCGTAACGAATGTTTATGGCTGCACCGGCACCATGAGCACAACCGTGGCGCCTTTATTTCCGCCAGTTATTCAGATCGCCAGCACGCCCTTGTGCGTAGGTGATACGGCTGTTTTAACCACGACCGGGGGTGATTTCCCGCAATATCTTTGGTCTTCTGGGGAAACAACAAAGACTGTAAATGCCTTGCAACCAGGCACTTACAGCGTTACCGTGAGCGGTTCGGGGGTCTGCGTGACATCAACAAATATGGCGCTGGGTTTTGCCCCGGCGCCCACGACCATTATTGACCCGCCCGGGATATTGAATTGCTTGGTGAACCAAACGACCCTTAATGGAGACAGCTCCAGCTCCGGCCCCAATTTCCCTTTAACCTGGACCACGCCTAACGGACATTTTGTTTCCGGCGACAGCACCTTGAACCCCACCGTTGATCAACCGGGGACTTACATTTTGAGCATCGTCAACGCTACCACAGGCTGTTTCACCAACGATACGATCGTAGTGCCGCAAGACATTGCACCGCCACCGGCTGATGCAGGTCCAATAGCCTCGCTTACCTGCGCCGTTCAAAACTTCGCCATCGGGCCAGTGCCCGCACCTGCTGACCCAGACCTTATACCCTCGTGGTCTACATCGGATGGCAACATCCTGTCAGGAAATTTCACGTGGATGCCCAATGTGGACCAGCCCGGCACTTACATCGTCACCGTCACCTACGCGCTGAATGGCTGCACCAGCACCGCCAGCGTCGTGATCGGAGAAGACGTTGCCCCGCCGACGGTGCAGATTGCGCCGACCAACCTCATTACCTGCACACAAGGAGCCGTGCCACTAGACGGTTCTGGAAGCAGCAGCGGGCCTGGTTTCACTTATCAATGGACGACGGCCAACGGACTCCTGGTTGGTGCGACGGATACGGTTATTTCAGGCGCATCTTCTATTGGAACTTACAACCTGTTGGTGACGAACACCCTAAACGGCTGTACGGCGTCCAGTTCTGTCACCGTTTCCGCCGATGTGAACATCCCGAACGTGAGCGCATTGCCGCCCAATGCCTTGACCTGCGCGGTGCAGAGCACGATCATTGATGCTTCGGCTTCCTCTTCCGGGCCGACGTTTCAATACAATTGGACGACTGCGAA
>JANMME010000180.1:0-6556 GCA_031373015.1 Saprospiraceae bacterium | reverse complement strand
GGATTTATTTTTAACGACTCCATTGCCCGAAACATCGCGTTGGGGGAAGAAAATATAGATCGTGTGCGCTTGTTGGAAGCCGCCAAAACGGCTCATATTCAGGCATTTATAGAGATGCTGCCGCTTGGCTTTAACACCAAGATCGGGCAAGACGGTACGGGCCTCAGCCAAGGCCAAAAACAACGGCTGCTCATTGCCCGCGCGCTCTATAAAAACCCCAAATACATATTCTTTGACGAGGCTACCAATGCCCTCGATGCGCACAATGAAAAGGTGATCATGCGGAATTTGGAATCCGCCTTCAAGGGAAAAACGGTGGTGATCGTGGCACACCGACTAAGCACCGTGCGCAATGCCGACAATATCATCGTGCTCGAAAAAGGCGAGGTTTTGGAACAGGGCACCCACCAGGAATTGACCAACAAACGTGGTGCGTATTACCAATTGGTGCGCGAACAACTCGAATTGGGCACGTAGTTTTCTACCAAGATTCCGTCCCTCTGGGACTTTTAAAAAATTCGGGATGACTCATGTTTAAACCATTGCCCCCCACTTGAAACACACAACTGTGGAAAACTTTTTTCTCCTGCTTGGCCGCTATTTTTCCAGTATCGTCGTTCTTTTGACTTTGAAAGCAAACAGATAGTTGATAGGCACGGGACGTGTTAGACAAATAGCGCAAACGTCCGAAATCAAGTCTTTTACCACAAATCAATCATGCAAAAAAGTCAATCTGTTTCCGAATCCCTCCAAACCCTCCAAGCCAAAGGATACCATCTTGCTGAGACGTTTGCAGATCAACCTGAGGGGCCTTCCCAACCGCACGACTGGCGACTGGATTCGGTGCAGAAGGTGCAAGAAGAGGACGGATATGCCCTGTTGGTAGCCGTTTCTAGTGCCTGCCGCAGCCGCAAATTGGTATTCATTGAGTCCGCCCCTTCCAACGCCTCTTTTTCGCCAGTGACCTTGCTGCGCAAACTTTTCCCCAAGCAGACTCGCTAGACATTGGACATTGGACGTTAGACATTTGGACGTACCAAAGCGTAATACCCTATTTCAGCATCCAATTGTTTGAATTCCATGCTCAACGTCCAAAATCCAAAATCCAAAATCCAAAATCCAAAATCGCTTAACTGCAATGGCCAATTGCTAGACCTCTCACGCCCCATCGTGATGGGCATCCTCAACATCACACCCGATTCCTTTTTTGATGGCGGTCAGTATTTTGAGGAAGCCTCCCTTTTGCGCCAAGCCGAAAAAATGCTCCGCGAAGGCGCGAGCATCCTCGACATCGGCGGGGCATCCTCCCGACCCGCCGCCACCGAAGTCAGCGAATCGGAGGAAATGCGCCGCATCCTGCCCGGTATAGCGCTCCTTCAGAAAAATTTTCCCGACAAGATCATCTCAGTAGATACCTGGCGGGCAAATGTTGCAAGCGCCGCAGTACAGGCAGGTGCAAGCATCGTGAACGATATTTCCGCTGGACTTTTCGACGACAATATGTTCAAGACAGTGGCAGATCTGGACATCCCCTATGTTCTAATGCATATACAAGGCACACCCGACACCATGCAGAAAGACCCTCATTATGAGGATGTTGTAACGGAAGTGCTGGACTTCTTTATCCAAAAAATAGAAATTTTGCGCGGATTAGGCCTGAAAGACATCGTGCTCGACCCGGGCTTTGGATTTGGAAAAACGGTGGAGCACAATTTCTGTTTGTTAAAAAACCTGCACGTTTTTCAAAATGTATTGGGCCTGCCTGTGCTTGCTGGCCTTTCCCGCAAATCCATGATCTGCAAACCATTGGGAATCAAGCCCGCCGAGGCTTTGAACGGCACTACAGCCTTGCATATCGTAGCATTGCAACAAGGGGCAAAGATTCTCCGCGCACATGATGTGCGGGAGGCGATGGAGGTGATCAGATTGTGGGAACTGCTCGAGCAGTGACTTGGGTCAGAACACCGAGATGATCTCCCCATTTCCAACTCCTTGAATGTAAAGGAAATAAATCCCAGGTTCAAGGTCTAAAAGTGGCATTTGAAATTCTTTTTCTCCTCTGGTCAATTCTGCTGTTTGAACCCTATTCCCCATAGCATCAAACAAAAAAGCCCTGCTCCTGGCCAAAAGTGGTCGGTTGGCTTGAATGGTCAAAACCTGATTGCCCGCCACTGGATTAGGCGCAGCTGAAAACCCTGAATTGGAAGCCTCATTTTCTACCGATCTGTATGGCGACATGAGGTGCTCGTACGCGCCCACATCAGGCGCCAAGCCAGAATGCCAGCGGGCGGTTTTTCCAAGCGGATGTAAATAGGAATACAAAGCCGTTAAAGGCAGGTTGTTGAAACTGCCCGGATCAATGCCGGCATCCACGCAAGGAGAACTGGGTAAAAGCCTGTAATTGTAGTTTGCAGGGTCGCTCAGCATAGCCGCCGCGATATTGGTCAACCGAATATTGTGCGTAGTATCCAGCACCGCTGTTGTACCTTGCATAAGCGTCCCTGGGCCGAGAAAAAGATTGTTGACCAACTTGACCAAGGTGGTCGCGTTGGAAAACTGTAGAAAACGCCCATCAAAACGGTCGTTCACAATGGTGTTGTGCGCCAGGACAATTTGCTGTTCCGGGTTGTTTTGATTTTCAAGTCCGAAGGAAATAATGCCGCCGTTTTGCGAGCTGGGACTTTGCTCAATGAGGTTCCCAATGAGGATGGCCTGCCCGCCGTTGGGCATGTCCACTTCATAACTTCCGTCACCGGTTTCGCCGGTGAATCGGTTGTAATAGAGGTTGTTGAACCTCGCCCGGCTCTTCACCAAATGCCCCGTGTGTGAGTCATGAGAGTAGCAATAACACATGGTAAGGCTGCGTACAGCGCCGACATAGATATTATGCGAGAAACCATCGCCATAGCCGTTGCTGGCGAACTCGCAAGACTCGAAATAGAATTCGCTCACCCCATCGTTCGAGGTTAAAATGCCCATTTCGTTGTGGTGAAAAAAGCAATGTCGCAGCGTTAGATTTTTGCCTTCCTGACGGATGCCAGCCCCGTTGTGATCGGGCACCTGACAACCAGAGAATTCAATACCTTCTACGGTGCAATTTGCGCCTTTTATGACCCAAATCGCTTTGCCCTCGGCATTGTTACCCCCTGCTTCCAAGTGGGCATAGCCGTTGCCTACACTTTTGATAACCAGGTTATTGGCAAACCATTTGGCTACATTTCCGGTGTAAAGCCCGGCATCAATTTCCACCGTGTCGCCATCGGCGACGAGGCCCGCCACTGCCGATGGGACGAGGTAGGCACGGATTGGCCCGACTTGCCAAATTTTGGCGTGTAAAGGGCTGAATAGAGCGAGGATAAAAAGAAGATACATGTGTTTCATAGGGCGAAAATAAGCTGTGGAAAACGAAATCAAGATAAAGCATTTGGGCTTGTTACATTTGCCCCAAGTGAACACTGGGAGAATTGAAACCTATAAGGTTTTGAAAACCTTATAGGTTTGAAGGAGGTCAAATTCAAGTTTCAAAATCCAAGCTGTGACCAAACAACTTATCCTCGCGCTTTTTGGGTACTGCATCCTGCTCAGTAGCCTTGTTGCACAAAACAACAATGAACAGCCTGCCATTTCCATCCAATTATCGAAGATGGATGTGGTGTACGTAGGAGTCGACAATCCCATCCAGGTTTCCGTTCCAGGGCTAGCGTCTTCTGATTATCGGGTGCAAACGGACAAGGGATCACTGATATGTACCGGAGTAGGCAAATACAACCTGAAAGTCCCTGTGCCGGGAGAAGTAACCCTGTCCGTATACACCTCAAAAGGCCCGGCCAAATTGAAACAAAAATTCAGAGTGAAGCGAATCCCCGACCCCGTGCCTGCATTGGGCGCAAAATTCACCCGCTCTGACACTATAGACCTTGGAATATTCAAAGCCCAAGCAGGTATCTGGCTTGGGCATGAGAACTTGGACTATGACACAAAATGTGAAGTACTTGGATATAAAATCACACACATTGGAGCTGACTATGTGGAAGGCAAAATGTTCACCAAAACTGTCCGAAACAAAGGCGCCCGTTTTGGTGACCAAGCCAAAGTCCTCATCAGCGAAGCTGGCCCTGACGATATTTTTATTTTTAACGAAATCAAGGCCAAGTGCCCAGGCGATTTAAACCCACGAAATTTGAATGCGCTTGTGTTTTTTATGAAAACCATAAAAGACTGAACTTGAGCCAAAAGGCAATTTGACTATTCACCATAATGGCGCGAACAAAAAAAGACGGAACACCCAGCACAGGCGGCATGCCCACCACGCCGCTCATGCAGCAATACGTGCAGGTGAAAACCAAGTACCCCGATGCAGTGCTGCTGTTCCGCGTGGGCGATTTCTATGAAACCTTCGGCGAAGACGCCGTGAAGGCCAGCCGGGCATTGGGCATCACGCTCACCAGCCGCAACAACGGCGGCTCCGACATCGAACTGGCCGGCTTCCCCTACCATTCCCTGGACCTGTACCTCCCGCGCCTCGTACGGGCAGGTTATCGCGTGGCGATTTGTGAGCAAATGGAAAAACCCGTGCCGGGCAGGGTGGTGCGCCGCGCGGTCACGGAAGTCGTCACACCCGGCGTGACCACCGACGATGCCCTGCTCGACCACAACGCGAACAACTTTCTGGCTACGCTCGCTTATGGGCCAAATGAGCAACACGGCCTCGCTTTTCTCGATATTTCCACAGGCGAGTTTTTTGTCACGGAAGGTGATTCTGGCACGGTGGACAAACTCCTGCAAAGTTTCAAACCAGCGGAGATCATTCTGCCCAAAAGCCGGGTGAAGGAATTTGTGGCCATTTATGGCGACAAATTTTACACCAACACGCTCGAAGACTGGATTTTCACCCGTGACTTTGCCCGCGAAAAACTGCTCAGCCATTTCCAGACCGCCAGCCTCAAAGGTTTTGGCGTGGAAGAACTCGACCTTGCCCAAACGGCTGCCGGGGCCGCGCTGCACTACCTCGCAGCGATGGAGAATACCAAGCTCGCCCACATTACTGCACTCAGCCGCCTGCAAACGGAACAATTCGTCTGGCTCGACCGATTTACCATTCGCAACCTCGAACTGGTAAGCAGTAATCACGAAAACGGTGTTTCGCTGTTGCAAGTGCTGGACAAAACCGTGTCGCCAATGGGTGCGCGACTGTTGAAGAAATGGGTTTTGTTGCCGCTTACCAAACTCGCCCAAATCCGTGAGCGGCACGATGCCGTGGAGTTTTTTGTTGAACATCAGGCATTTGCACAAGAATTGGAGCCCCATATCCGCCACATCGGTGACCTGGAACGGCTGATGGCCAAAACCTCGGTTGGCAAAATAAGTCCCCGCGAAGCCATGCAATTGCGCCGTGCCTTGCTGGCCATCGAACAGGTCAAAAACCTGCTCCACAGCCAGTCAACGGTCAATGGTCAACAGTCAACAGTCAATAGTCAACCCGACTTCGGCAAGCCTACGCCGGATAAACAGTCAACAGTCTTCGCCCGACTGGCCGAAGGGTTGAACCCTTGCTTGACGCTTCGTGCCCGCATCGAACGCGACATCGCCCCCGACCCGCCTGCCGACATCCGAAAGGGCGGCGCCATAGCAGACGGGGCGGATGAATCCCTGGACGAGCTCCGCCACGTGGTGCGCAACAGCCGGGAAATATTGCTCGAAATCCAGCAGCGTGAAATTGAACGTACCGGCATTACCAGCTTGAAAGTGGCATTCAATAACGTGTTTGGTTATTACATCGAAGTCACCTCCAAATGGAAAGACCAGGTGCCGCCCGAATGGACGCGCAAACAGACCATCGCCAACGGGGAGCGTTTTATTACAGAGGAGCTTAAAATACTGGAAGCCAAGATTTTAGGGGCGGAAGATAAAATTTTGGAACTGGAGGAAAAACTGTTCCGGGCTTTAGTAGAGGAAATCGGGAATTACATTCAACCCATCCAGCACAATGCTCAAATAGTGGCGCGACTCGATTGCCTGCTTTCCTTTGCCAAGCTGGCGCAAAAAAACAATTACGCCCGTCCCGAACTCGACGACTCTACCCTGCTCGACATCCGCGAAGGCCGGCACCCGGTCATCGAAACGCAATTGCCCATTGGCGAGCAATTTGTGCCCAATGATGTGTTCCTCGACAGTGAATCGGTGCAGATCATCCTCATTACCGGGCCGAACATGGCGGGAAAATCCGCGTTGTTGCGCCAAACTGCGCTTATCACTTTGATGGCCCAAATGGGCAGTTTCGTCCCGGCCAAAAGCGCCCGTATTGGCTTGGTGGACAAGGTGTTCACCCGCGTGGGCGCCTCCGACAATATCAGCGGCGGCGAGAGTACGTTCATGGTGGAGATGAACGAAACAGCCCTGATCATGAACAACATCAGCGATCGCTCGCTTATCCTCCTAGATGAGATTGGCCGTGGCACCAGCACTTATGATGGCATCAGCATCGCCTGGAGCCTCGCCGAATACCTGCACGACAACGAGCGGGCGCACCCAAAAACCCTCTTCGCCACCCACTACC
>JANMME010000162.1:0-3970 GCA_031373015.1 Saprospiraceae bacterium | reverse complement strand
GACGATCCGAAAAAAGTACGGATTTTTCCTTCTTCGGATCATCCTAATCGAATCAATCGCACCAATCGTACCAATCGAATCAATCAATATCTCACCACAACTTCCTGAAACAGCTCATTCTGCTGTCCCCGGGTCTGTAGGGCAACAATGGGTTTGTTGCCATTCCAGGAAATCTTGAGCACTCCAAAATTTTTCTTGACAATCATGTCACCCACGCGAAAATGGTTGGTCTCCTCAAGGCCACTTCTGATGTGCGTCATGCCGCTTGAGGTGAAGTCATAAAGCGGATAGGGCAGGCCGTCCAGGTGCATTTTCGACACCTCAGACATGTGGCGGTCGCCGGAGAGTATGAGTAAGTTTTTGGGCTTTATGTTGGAAATAAGCCAGAGCAGTTTTTTGCGCTGGAGCGGGAAGTTGCCCCATTTCTCATAACCGTGGTCGTCGGCCAGGACTTGCACACTGGAGCAGAGGATATTGAGGTTGGCAGTGCTGCTGCGGAGTTCATTTTCAAGCCATTTCCATTGAGCTTCGCCGAGCATTTCGCCTTCAGTATTGGGGATGTAACGACGCTGTTTACTTGGGTCTTTCTCCAGCGAGTCGCGGAAGTAGCGCGTGTCCAGAATGATGATTTTGATGCGCTGTGCGCCTTTGCCAAAGCTATAACTGCTATAAGCACCTTCGCGTTTGCGGATGGGGCTTTGTATGGGCACATCGAGGAAATCCATGAGGCATTTTTTTGCACCTTTTTTCATGGGGTAATCACCGCAAGCATCGTTCTTGCCGTAGTCATGGTCGTCGTACACGCCGATGACTTGCGTTTTGGCACGCATTCTTTTGTAGTCGGGGGTTGTTTTCAGTCGTTTGTAATGGGCAGCCAGGGCGCGCATGTCCGATGTGTCGGCGTAAATGATATCACCGAGCCAAATCCAGAGTTGGGGGTTGTTGGCGATCACGTGCTGCCATAAGGTTTGCGGCATGGTCATCTTGTTGCAGGATCCGAATGCGATGATGGTGGGGGCTACCGTCGTGTCAATAGGTCTTGGTGCAAAAGCCTCGGCATCGAGCGCTTCCACTGTACCTGACTTTTGAGTTTCCTTATAGGCAGGTTTTTGGGCAACAAGGGGAAAAGCCAACAGCAGGGAACAAAGCTTGACTACGGCGAGCAGGGTTGTTTTTTTCATGAATCTTGGATAGCGAGAATAGGAGTGCGTGTCGCGGTAAGGAATTGGTCAAACGACGAAGCTGCAAAAATCGTACAAGGGAAAGACTATTCGATTTGTTAAGCAACCCACATTTCAAATTGCAGGTCAAAATGAAGCCTAAAAAGACAAAAAAGACAAAATGTTTGTAAAGGTCATCCCACAACATTAACTTTGAGTCTCGGCATTGCTACACCAATTTATCAATCACCCCTCCTACGCTAAGGCTTCGGCGGGCAAACAATTCCCCCAATTACCAACCCACATGGACAGCCTCCAACATCAAATCGCGCTCATGCTCGTGCCCCAAGTGGGCGCGGTGACTGCCAAAACCCTTGTAAGTTATTGCGGAAGCGCCGAAGCCGTGTTCCGCGCCAGCAAAAGAGAGTTGCATAAAATCCCGGGCATTGGCCGTATCACCATAGATGCACTGGCTTCTGCTGCTGATCCTCTTAAAATGGCAGAACGCGAGTTGGCCTTCATGGAACAGCACGATGTACAGGCCGTTTTTTATACCGATCTGCGTTATCCCGCCCGGCTCCGTCAATGCCAGGACAGTCCGGCGATGTTCTTTTTTAAAGGGAGTTCGCTGTCGCTTTTTGACGCGCCGCGCGTGATCGCCATCGTCGGCACACGCCAGCCCAGCGAGCACGGCAAAGCCATCTGCGAAGAAATTGTCGAAGGCTTACAAGCCTACAATGTGTTGATCGTAAGTGGTTTGGCCTTTGGTGTGGATGTAACGGCACACCGTAAAGCCTCTGCCATGGGGATCCCCAACGTAGGCGTTTTGGGTCATGGGTTGGGCAGTATTTACCCCAGCCAGCACCGAAGCGTGGCTCTGCGGATGATCGAAAACGGCGGCTTGGTCAGCGAGTATGCCCATGATGCCAAGCCCGACCGCGAACATTTCCCGATGCGCAACCGCATCATCTCCGGCCTTTCCGATGTGGTGCTCGTGGTAGAAACGGCCAATAGCGGCGGGTCCATGATTACGGTACAATGTGCCGAACGCCATGGACGCGAAATCTTTGTTGTTCCCGGCCGACCGCACGATGCGAAAAGTGTGGGATGTAATTATCTGATCAAGAACGAGCGGGCAAAACTTGCCGAATCTGCTACTGACATTGCCGAACGGATGCAATGGGGCGAACCAGGAAAACCCAAATTGGCACAAACCCAACTTTTCCTTGACCTCAATGCCATCGAAACCTCTCTTGTCGGAATAATCCGCGATAAGCCCGAAATCCCAATCGACCAACTGACGCAGGCCGTCCAACTTACCCCTGGAGAACTTGCTTCGCACATTCTTGCCCTCGAATTCAAAGGGATTATCCGAACCTTGCCTGGCAAGAGATATATTGTATCTGGTTAGTACCGAATTTCAAAAATAAATATCGTTTGGCATTGGTGGTATTATCAGTCATTCGCAACCGTGGCGCAGCAACCAAGCTGGGCAAGGGGCTAAAATTGACCTCCTGATTGACCGCCGTGATCAGGTCATCAATATCTGTGAAATGAAATTTTCGACCGAAACCTACACCATCTCAAAAACCGTTGCCGAGCAGTTGCGTCAAAAAATCGGGGTTTTCCGAGCAGAAACCGGCACGAAAAAAGCAATTTTCCTCACCATGCTCACGACTTACGGCTTGAACCCGAACGCCCTTTCGATTGGTTTGGTGCAGAATGACTTGACGATGGATGTGCTGTTTAAGGGTTGATGGGGTGTTTGGCTTGGGGGTGGATGGGGATGACAGAAAATTTTGGATTGTAAAATGCCCCGGATTTTTAAGCAGCATAAAATTTCTGGATATTACAGCCAAAGCAGAGGATTTGAGAAATCTGAAAAACTTGTGCAATTATTGGATAAAAACAAGGAAATGTTGGACAAAATCATTTTTAGGATTCAAGAATTTAATAATTTGGATGAACCTTTCAAACCTTGACGGGCGTATGGCAATGGCTTTACTCAAAAACCGAACAAAGATTACCTTAAACGAATAGAGGTTATGAAAGAAACCAGTAAACAAATCTTTTTTAAATGGCTGACCATTATGGTGTTGCTTGCTTCCATTGTCTTGATGGTTTGGGCGGGCTGGGACTTGAAAAAGTTTGGAATCGATATCCCCAAAGTTCGGCAAGACCGTTTGGCAAGCCATCATTCTGATATTCTTCTGCGTCCAATGGTTAATGAATGCTTGCAGCTGCAAGTAATTCTTACCTCAAATCAAACGGGCAAAATAACTGATAAAGACGGTGAGTTTTATCGAGACAGTCTTGACGCAGAAGATAAGCCCGTTAAAAAAATCGGAACCGATACTTTGTTGACTGTTCCGCTCACGGAAAAGGAAAAATTCATGATGGTGTCAAAATATGCACAGCCTGTTTTGGTCTCACACCTTGCCCGATTGCTTTCCAGTTTCACCGCAGGTTTGTTTATCCTGCTCTGGCTTTTTTTGTACCGCCGAAAGGAAATCGAAGAGGATTATTCTTTGTTGTTTTTTTCCATGGCGATGCTAACGTGGGGATTGCCTGACGGCAAAATGTTGATTGTTGATGGATGGCATGTGGAAAACAAATTTCAGGCTTGGACAGACACGAGGGTATTTTTGAACAGCATTTTTCTGCTGCTTGCCTATTGGGACTTAAAATTCAAATTCCCAGATCGTTTTGCTTCCTTCACCCTCCAACCAACTTGGTTAACCCGAAAAAATTACTATTACGGAGTTGGGGTATTCGGATTGACGTTGGTACTTTTATTTTACCTGGAAATA
>JANMME010001075.1:0-3469 GCA_031373015.1 Saprospiraceae bacterium | reverse complement strand
AGCACCGCCACCTCCGCGCCCAAGCGGGCAGCGGCCATCGCGGCTTCAACACCGGCATGGCCGGCACCAATCACAATCACATCATAGCACTTGGGGTATCGAAACATTGCAGGACGCGCAACATAGGGCTTCCCCAACTAGGCTCAAGCTCAGAAACAAGATGTTCCACGTGGAACAATTTTGTATCGGTCTCTCAAAAATCGCCACCACCCTGAAAAAACCTCATCAAAATCAAGATTTTGATCTAGCCGCGCTCCGAAAAATCCACAATTCTTCGGCCGTCATGCACCGCTATATTCCACTCTGCCTCATCGTCGGACTCATCATCGCACTCGGCATACTGGTGGACGACTCTATTGTAGTGGTCGAAAACATAGAGCGATGGCTTCGAGAAGGGCATTCCCGAAAGGATGCGGCCATCCTCGCCACAAAACAGATCGGACTTGCGGTGTTGGGATGTACAGCCACCCTCGTGCTGGCCTTCCTGCCCCTCGTGTTCCTGCCCGAAGCCTCAGGCGATTTTATCCGTTCGCTTCCCCTGGCGGTCGTGTTGTGCGTTCTGGCCTCGCTGTTCGTGTCGCTCACCATCGTGCCGTTTTTGAGCAGCCGTGTGTTGTCCGAACACCACGATCCACGCGGCAATATCTTCTTGCGCGGACTGAAATGGCTCATTTCTGGCACCTACGCCCGCCTGCTACACAAAGCCTTGGATTGGCCGAAAACGACGATGCTCGTTGCTGCCGTCATTTTCTTTGGCGTGTTGGGTTTGGTGGGTAAAGCAGGGTTCGCAGTGTTCCCCGCCAGCGAACGACCTATGTTTTACATTGACATAGAAGCGGCTACGGGCACCAATCTTGAACAGACCAACCGAATCACACAAATGGTTGATTCTGTGCTGAATGAATACGTTGCGCCAGAATTTCGCACCCAGCATTTGTTGCCAGACTCGCTGGAGCCTGTTTCAAAATATAAAGGGGGCAAAGCCCAAATCACCTGGTACGCCACCAACGTCGGGCGGGGCAATCCGCGCATCTATTACAATGTAATCCGGGAAGTTGAGTCCTTTGATTACGGGCAAATATTTGTGCAATTGCAGGAAAAAACCCCGCCTCCCGTAAAGCTTGCTATGATAGACGAACTGCGGGAAAAATTCAAAAATGTACCCGGAGCGGTCATCAACGTCAAAGACTTTGAACAAGGCCCGCCCATCGAAGCGCCGATCGCTATTCGGGTTTTTGGAGAAAATCTTGACACCCTGCGCGGCATCGCCCTGCGCGTCGAAAACCTCCTTGCTGAGACTGAAGGCACCCTGTACATTGACAACCCCATCGCCACGGTGAAGACCGATTTGCAGATCAAAATCAACAAGGACAAGGCGGCTACGATGGGCATTCCAGTGGCAGAAATTGACCGCATGATACGGCTCGCCATTGCGGGGCTGAACCTAGGCGTGTTTACGTCTGAGGCCGACGGCGAAGATTACAACCTAACTGTGACCGTGCCCAAAAGCGGCGCAAATACCACATTAGACGCGCTTAAAAACGTGTATATCAACAATATACCCGGCACAGCCATTCCGCTCAGCCAAGTGGCCGAAGTGGAGTTCAAGCCTTCGCCGAATTACATCCAGCATTACAACAAGGACCGGTTTACCGGAATCACGGCCTTTGTGAAAAGTGGTTTCTTGGCCGCCCAACTCAACCGCGACTTGGGAAAAAAAATGGCTGAGATGAAAATGCCTGAGGGGTATACCTACAAAATGGCGGGGGAAGTGGAAAGTGCGGAACGTTCGTTCGGCGGACTTGGCCCCATCATTTTGCTGACGGTTTTTGGCCTTTTGGCGGTGTTGGTTTTGGAGTTCAAAACCTTCAGGAGCACCATCATCGTGCTGTCGGTTATCCCGCTGGGCATCATCGGGGCTATCTTGATTTTGCTCGCCACGGGCTATCCGTTCTCGTTCACCGTAGTAGTGGGCCTCATCGCGCTGATGGGCATCGAGGTGAAAAACTCCATCTTGCTGGTGGATTTTACCAACCAACTCCGGGCGGAAGGGAAGCCGCTTGACGAGGCGATTCAGGAAGCGGGCGAGATTCGTTTTGTGCCGATTTTGCTGACTTCGCTTACAGCCATTGGCGGTCTGCTGCCCATTGCGGTGGAGGAGAATCCGCTGTATTCGCCGCTGGCGTATGTGCTGATCGGGGGCTTGATTTCGAGTACGCTGTTGTCGAGGATTGTGACGCCGGTGTTGTATAAGTTGTTGGCGCCGAGGGTGGTATAGTCTGTTTCGGCAACTTTGATATGAGCGTTGAAATCGTGGTACGTTTTAAAATTTATCTCAAAGAAATAATCAGCAACTCTATGTCTGATTAACCTTATTTTTGTCCATAAATATACCAGCCATTTTGACATGATTGCCACTGCTGAAATTCAAACTGATCTCATCCGTCTTATTCTTGAAACCCGCGACCCGCGTTTTTTGTCGCTTATCCGGGCTTATGTCCTGAGTCTGCGTGAACGGGAAATCTCTCCCGACGAACTTGATGCCGACGGTCTCTCTCCATATCACTATGAACTCATCGAAAAAGGGGCGGAGCAATTGAGGAACGGGCAAAGTATGCCTTGGGAAGAAGTAAAAAAACTCATGGAGGCCCGCCGTGAAAGATGGGCGACTTCGGCAAAAGATTTGCTTGAACTATGAAAAGGGTGCGCTGGTCCAACCTCGCCTTTGAAACCTACTGGACTTTTTCTGAGGAGATCGCCGTTTTTTCTCAACGAACAGCAATAACTCTCGAGGACAAGCTCAATGCGCTACTTGACCGCTTGGCTGTTCACGAGCACTCCTGCCCGCCCTTAGAAACCCTCTCCAGATACCGAAAATGCGTCCTTTCCAAAAATATTTCGCTGATTTACGAAGTCAAAGTCGAAAGTATAGAACTGGTCTCTTTCATTGACAACCGGATGCAGCATGGCTTTATTTAAAACTGCGCCGATGTTGTATAAGTTGTTGGCGACGAGGGCGCTGTGAACAAGAAAACAAGCGAGCTCGACTTAATTGGTCGAGCTCGCTTTTAAAAAGCAAATTCCCTGACTCCATGAGGAAACTGCTCTGAAAAATAGCTGATGACTTTTTCTTTTGAACCCAATTCTTTTTTTGCGAGATTTATCCCCCTAATCATAAGAAGATAGTTTTCGTCCGCAAAAATCTTGAGTTCGACCTTTCTTTTTTTCTCACTAGAAAGGTCGTTAAAGCAAAAATCAACTAGGTCGGAAAAATTAACATGCATATTATTTCAAAAATGAAAGGCATGTCAATTTAGAGAAACAACTGCTTTTTTTAGTTTTTCTCTTGCCTCAGTTAGATGATACTTGACGTTACTTAACGTCGTTCCCATTTCTCTTGCAATGTGCTCTTGTTTCTCACCATTGACAAACCTGTTAAATATCGTCAGTTGCTTTTTTGTAAGACAAC
>JANMME010000073.1:0-5585 GCA_031373015.1 Saprospiraceae bacterium | reverse complement strand
CCCAAATAATTATTAATGCTGTACACAATATGCTCCTTCCCGTTAAAGGTCATTCGATTCCCTAATGGGCCCTCCAATCTGGGAAACAACAAATATTCCTCGGCAGCCTTGTACAAAGGGTCATACAAGGGGCCATGCTCTACGGTCAACATCCGCAACGGTGTTCTTTCTGGCGTGAATTTTTTAAATAAATCCATGTATTTTATTGATTTTTTTATCTCGTACCCACAAGTTTGCGCATAGCCTTGTGCGTAATGCCTTTATGAAAAGATCAGCACAAAATGCAGCCGTGTGAAGAATGTAAAGCAATGGTTTGAAAGGGACATCTAAATCCTAACAACACATATCCAAATAAACAGTGCTCCAGCGAAAAGAGAAGCGATTGCCCCTATAGCGTAAAAAATGCTGACAACCCGATCTGCTCCGCCCAGACTTCGATCCAACCCACGATGTCCGCTCCTGGCTGCCAGATACATACCAATTGAAAATGCATAACATGATAAGACAGCAAACAACACAAGGGAATTTTCAAGGAGCTGCTCAGGATTTAATGCTGGCAGGGTTGCTCCCATTGCCATCATCCAAATGCCTCCCATGCAATTACCTGTATGGAAAACCCGCCAAGCGGTTTCCCTGTCGGACCTTTTAACAATAGCACGCGCGTATGGGAATCCTCCCAATAAACCTAAGAAAAAAATGATACCGCCATGCAGTATTAAGAACAAGGAACTTGAAATCCCGAATAACATGGTTTGGGAATAATTTAGGTGCAATGCTACACAACTTTATTTAGCATAAAAAAATTAACCTAGAAAAAATTTTGAAAAGGGGGGAAAAAGCAAATAAAGAAGGTTTTTTTCAAAAAAAACTAGTGCCGCGTGGGTAATACTCCTCACCGCCAAGCGTACGGTGGACTTGCACCGCCGAGTTAGCGCCCGTGCCGGGCGCACAAACAAAAACGGGAAACCAGCCCTAAGCCGATTCCCCGTCATATTTCTACTGGCCGAAGCCAATTTACCCTTTTGCTGTGGAAGCGTCTACCACAGCCTTGAAAGTGGCCGGGTGGTTGAGCGCCAGATCCGCGAGTGCTTTGCGGTTGAGGCCGATGCCTTTTTGGCTGAGCAGGTGGATGAAACTGCTGTAATTGATGCCCATCGGGCGCACAGCGGCGTTGATACGAGCGATCCAGAGGCGGCGGTAAATGCGCTTTTTGAATTTGCGGTCGCGGTAGGCGTACTGCCAGCCTTTTTCGAGCGCGTTTTTCGCTACGGTGTAAACTTTGGAGCGGGCACCGAAGAAACCTCGGGCGGCTAGCATGATTTTCTTCCGGCGAGCGCGGCTGGCCGGGTTGTTTGTTGCTCTTGGCATGAAAAAGATTTTCTAGTGCGACACCGGGATTGATTGTTTCTGATTGTCGATTCTTAATTTTTGGCCGTTTGAAAACCAATAACTAATCACCAATCACCAATAACCAATTCTTTCAGCCAATGTCCTCGTTAAAAAATGTGAATGGAAAATTCCCGCCTTTGCGAGAATCGTGGTTGCGAAGTGGTTGAGCGTACAACCAGACGACGGTTTTAGATGACGAGCAAACGCTCGATGCGTGCGTGCTCGGTTTTGTCAACGACTACACCATGGCGCAAGTGGCGCTTGGCTTTGGTCGTCTTTTTGCGCATCAAGTGGCGCATACGAGCGCGATTGCGCTTCACTTTCCCCTTGCCAGTCACCGAAAAACGCTTCTTGGCGCTGGAGTGGGTCTTCATTTTAGGCATGACAAAAATATCTGTTTGAAAAACGGAGCGCAAAAGTACAATTCCTCAGCAAAACACAAAAGGAAACTTTAAAATTGTTTGGGAACATTCACTTTGATGCAATTATCGCACAAAAATAAATCGAATTGGCTTCATCCTCCCATGCAAAAGATTGTTGCCAGATACAGAGAACCCCACAAAGCCAAAGCCAAGTGGGGTTCAAAAATCTTATGGATACTGAGCACTTCATCTCAGTGTAAAAACATCGAATCTTTTTATTCAACCTCAGCAGGTGGCGGAGGTGATACCAATACCTGAGCCTCAGTTGAAGCGGGTGCTGATGCTGGTGGTTTCGAAGGCTGAGCTGAAGGAGCAGACTCTTTCTTCTTCACCGGTCCTTTTTTGGGCGAAAGAATGACGTGCATCCTTTTCCCTTCGAGGCGCGGCAACTGGTCGGCAGAACCGTGCTCTTCCAATTCTTTCATAAAACGCAAGAGCAGGAGTTCGCCGCGCTCTTTAAAAACGATGGCGCGACCTCGGAACTGGACATACGCTTTCACCTTGTTGCCCTCGGAAAGGAAACTCTTGGCGTGGCGCAGTTTGAATTCAAAATCGTGCTCTCCGGTCTCCGGGCCAAAGCGAATTTCTTTCAATTCTACTTTCACCGCGTTGGCTTTCAGCTCCTTTTCGCGCTTCTTTTTTTGATACAGGAATTTATTGTAGTCCACAATCCGCACCACTGGCGGTACGGCATTGGGGGTTATTTCCACCAAATCAAGACCTAATTCCTCGGCCCATTTTTGGAGTTTTGAAGTAGGATAAACGCCCGTTTCGACGGGCTGTCCCGCCGCTGCGCTGATTTCTTCAAGGTTGTCGCCGATGAGACGAACCTCGTTGGCACGGATAAAATTGTTGATGTTGTGCTCTGGGGGGCGAGGGCCGCGATTGTACGGGCGGCCTCCTCCTGGGCGAGAACCGGGGGGGCGAGCGCCGCCGGGGGGTTTAGGTCGGTAAGGTTTGAATGCCAATTAAATGTGATGGTTTGGTGAAGAAAAGGTACGCGACGAAGCAGTGCCGAAGCGCCCGTTGGCAAAAAGTGTTGCAAAAGTAAAGATTGTTGAGCGGATTACGGCGGAGCGAGTTAGGAAAAATTTTTTGTTTTAGGATTGAAGGATTATATCAATAGAAATCCGTGTCTAATCCGTGTCATCTGTGGCCCATCCTATCCCAACTTCTCCTGATACCCCGGCAGATGCAGGTAGCCTTCTTCCTTGATGGCCGCCGGGAGATTGAACCGAGCAGCCACTTCCGCCACGTCCTTGGCGTCCATACTGCCTTTTTCGTTGAGCACGCGGGAGAGATCGAGCAGGAAATCAAGTTGTTTGGCAAGCAAGGCACGGGTTTCTTTGACAATGCCAGCAATCATGGCCTCCACGTCTTTGTCGGTAGCATTTTTGTCCATCGAAAAGCCGTATTCCAGCGTGTAGTTGGCCTGAAACCGCTCGTCGAAGCCGTGGCGGCGAATGTAGTCCATGGCCAACATGGTCACCTGTTCGCGGTCGTTGGAGCGGCCCACGGTGGCGTTTTCATCGCCAAAAACGAGTTCTTCGGCGAGGCCCCCCGCCAGGAAGACCTTTATTTTTTTGAGCAAATTTTCCTTGGTCTCATAAATCTCGTGCGGGAACGTGAACCCGGAAGCATAACTGCTCGCCACTTTTGATTTGAGTTGCAAGGGCGCTATACCAAAAAGCGCGACATAAGCCACCGCGTGGCCTGCCTCGTGTACGCTCACATTCGCTACCACATCAGCGATATTGCCCTGCCGGATTTTGTCAATGCGACCCACGAACGGGATCTCGACTTTTCGACTGCCAATCTGGGCCGATATTTTTTTTCCTTCGTTGTCGTAATCAATGGAGAATGAATCGCTTCCGTCGTTGAGACATTCAAAGAGGAACTTGCTGAGGTTGGTTTCCAGGATGTCTGTTACACTACTGAATACGGGCCGAACCCCTTGCACCGGGAACACGCCGTTGCGGTAGATAAGGGCGAAAACGTTGTCGGAAATGTGGATTTTCACCTGGAATCGCTCTTCTGTTTTGCCAACAATTTTGCCGACCTCCTTGCGAATAAGTGCCTCAAAATCAGCCTTTCGCAGGCTGGGGTAAATGAGGTGAATATTTCCAAAACGCGCCACTTGCTCCGGGCGAAAACGGCGCGTGAGGGCGTTTTTAATATCCACCGCCGTTATCTTTTTGGTGAAAGCGTGGTAAATATCCGCATCCACCTCGCTGTCGGAAGTGTGTGTGGCCATTTGAAATGCCTCGTCCAGGTTGCCGCTGATGAGGATGAGCATTTGGGAATAATCAATCGGCTCGAACACGCGGCGGCGGCTTTTGGCTTCAATGATGATGTCGAGCATCTGCTTTTTGCTCATCTCGGCGATGTCGAGCACGTCTTCTTCCAGTTCGAGCATTTTTTTCAAATTCCGGGCTTCCCAGATCCCCACCGTGTCTTGCATGGGGTCTTCGGGTGGCACAGGTTCACCCGGCGGGCGGCGGTTGCGCTGCCGTTGGTTGAACATGAAATCGGAAATATAGTAGTCAAAGTCCTCTTTTTCGCGTTTGGCAAGGCGGCCATCAGAGAGCAATTCCCAGAAATCGTTGAACTTGGTAACTTGCACGGGCGCCCCATCCGCTTCGATGGTATAGAAGCGCTGGATCTCGTCAAAAAGCACGATGGCAGGTCGGCTGTCCACCAGTCCGTTGGATTTCAGGATTGCATTTACGCTGCTGAAATAGGTGGTTTGGTCGGTATTGCCCAATTCAACTTCTGCGAAACGCTCTTGAAAATCAAGGTGTTGCACCAATCGGCGCACGAGGTCGGTTTTGCCCACGCCCGTCATGCCCCAAAGGCACACAATGATGGGGCGGGTGAGCACCTCGGGCATCAGGTACCAGACCTGGATATAGTCGAGCAGGCTGTCAATGATCTCGTCAATGCCCACAAAATCCTCTTTGAGGCGCAGGCGCAATATTTCGAGCGCGGCGCGGCGCTGCCCGAGGCGTTCTTTGTCAATAGAGAATTTTGGTTGTTCCATAAATGCGGCGCAAAGAAACGAAAGCTTGGGGGGAAAGTTCCGCAGGCATAATATTCCCCGCTCCTTTTCCAAAACAATTTGCGAAGTTTGCGCAGCAATACAACTTATGAAAGTAAAATTCTGCGGCGCAGCCCGCGAAGTCACCGGCTCCTGCCACCTCCTTACCCTCGACAACGGTTTCAAAATCCTGCTCGACTGCGGCCTATACCAGGGCGGCGACGACGATGGCAGGGCAAGCGACAACAACCCCATCGCGGGTTTCAACGAAAAATGGCTTTTCGACCCCAAGGAAATTGATTGTCTCGTACTGAGCCATGCGCACATTGACCACACGGGGCGCGTGCCCAAGCTCGTGGGCGACGGCTTCCGGGGAAAAATATATGCCACCAACGCGACCCGCGACCTTTGCGCGCTCATGCTTTTGGACAGTGCCAAAATCCAGGAAAATGACGCAGAATACCACAACAAAAAAAGGCACGATAACGAGCCGGAGCAACAGCCGCTCTACACTATCGAAGACGTGCAGCAGGTGATGCGACAGTTTGCCAGCTTCAACTACGAGCAGTGGTTCCACATACATCCCGACGTACGCGTGCTCTACCGCGACGCAGGGCATATACTCGGCAGCGCAAACGTGACGCTTGAAATCCAGGAGGGTGGAAAAACGATCCACTTTGGCTTTTCGGGCGACATCGGGCGGCCCAATCGGCCCATCCTTAACGACCCGATGCGGA
>JANMME010001062.1:0-10817 GCA_031373015.1 Saprospiraceae bacterium | reverse complement strand
CCCGAGGGTTCTGCGTGGGACTTTTTGCTACACGCCTTAGGCAAAAAGAAAATCCCGACACCCAAAGAGCGTATTGAGAAAAACTATCTTTCCTATCTGCACACCTACGATTTTAATGATGAACAAATAATAGTGCTGAAAAAGATTAAAGAAATATTTGCCTCAAACATTGCTTCTAAACGCAGTATTGACGAAAAAGAGATTTTTGGAAATCCGATTTATGAGCGGCTTATTGGCTCCTATGAAGACATAAACAAAAAATTTGATGGTAAATTCAACCTGGTAATGAATGATTTGAAACAAACATTTGGAAATAGGCCGAATGCATAGCCAATCAGAAAGACTCTCCCATCACCTGCACCCGCCACAGAAGTGTTTCGCATAATTTTTGAAAATCAATTTCTTTTATATGGGAGAATAGGGTACCTTGCACAATCTGCAAGTAGAGAAGATGTAATTCTCAACTCAGCAGAAAATATGTATTATGAAAATTTATGTAAAAAACATGGCTTGCGAGAGCTGCAAAGTGGTTGTAAAGGATGCTTTAGAGGAGCTCGATTTAGTGCCTTTAAAAGTTGAATTGGGCGAAATTGAGATCAAGGGAGAGGTCACAGATAATGATAAGAAAAAACTGAATCGTATCATAAAGAAAGTTGGATTGGAATTGCTTGAAAACAAGCAAGGTGTATTGATTGAGAAAATCAGGGAGGTAATGGTGAATTATGTTTACAATTCAGACGAAAGACCTGCCATCAATTTTTCTGCATATTTGAGTGACAAGTTGAATCACAATTATATTTACTTATCCAACTTTTTTTCAGAAGTCGAAGCTACTACCATAGAACAATATCTGATTGCAATGAAAATTGAACGGATCAAGGAACTTATTATCCTGGAGGAATATACGCTTTCAGAAATAGCCTTTAAACTGCATTATAGCAGCGTCGCACACTTGTCCAATCAGTTTAAGAAGGTGACGGGTTTAACTCCAACGCATTTCAAAAATTTGAAAGAAAAAAGGAGGATAACTATCCAGGATCTATGATACCTTGCCCAAAAAACAACGCAACCACGTGCAATACAATCTTCTATGACCCCAGTCCCCTACCTGTCTAACCTAACCCCGCTCCGGGGCATTGCAGCGATGTTGACGGTCATTTTCCACGTGAACATCATGCAATTTCAGAATCCGCTCATCCCGCACGAATCCTCCGGGCTGCTGCACCACACGTATCTGATGGTGGATTTCTTTTTCATACTCAGTGGATTTATCATGTGCCACGTGTATGGGAAGTGGTCTCTTATTTGACTTACCGATTGGTGGAGGGGCCGGCGAGAAATTGGATAAACCCCAAAAGGGCATAAGGAATTCAAGCATTTTCTTTGTAAAACACCCTAGTATGAAAGGTTATACCAAATATTCCGTCCATGCAGATGACCCTCGGTTCCCTAGTTTCAAGCAGGGTTTTAACCGAAGATGGCTGGCTAAAAATTGTGAATCGGTATATGTGTGCTATGACACAAATGGTGCAGTGGCCGCCTTGGATGACGCCATTCGTCATTACGGCAAAAATGTAAAAATTAAAAGCGGCGGCCATTGCTACGAAAACTTTGTGTTCAGTGCCGATACAAAAGCCATCATTGATGTGTCGGCCATGAATCGCTGTGGGTATGATCCTGAAAAGGGCTATTATCTCGAAGCGGGCGGCACCAACTGGAGCGCTTTCAACACCCTTTTCCGCGATCATGGCAAGGTGTTGCCTGCCGGTTCCTGCTATTCGGTAGGCTTGGGCGGACACATTTGCGGGGGTGGTTACGGACTTTTGTCCAGGCTCAACGGGCTTACGGTAGATTGGTTGACCGGGGTGGAAGTGGTGGTAAAAAATGACCCGGCTAAACCTGCTCATGCCCGCTATGTATCCGCAAACTCGTCAGACAAAGCAGATCAGGACCTTTATTGGGCGCATCGCGGTGGTGGAGGTGGCAATTTTGGGCTTATTACCCGTTACTTTTTCAAGGAATTGCCCGACAGCCCGGCCAGTGCATTTCTTACCCAATTGAGCATTAGTTGGGATGATCTTACCGAAAAGGTATTGGCCAGTCTGCTCAAATTTTTTGCCGAATTTGCTGCAAAATCGAACAACTGGAGGCAATTCGGCATTTTCGCGCTCCACCACCAGGCGCATGGATCGGTGGTCATGACCATCCAAACGGCTGTGATGCAGGGTGAAAACCCGGCGAAGATCAAAGCTGCTTACATTGATCCGGTGCTTAAAACCCTCAGGGGTATCGTGCAATACCAGCGCACCACTACTTCAGCCATTTCGCACCTCGGTGGATTCATTCAGCCTGCAGCCCATACGATGCTTTATACCTTTTATGAAGCCGTGCAAAACTTGAACGGTTCCGGGCCCAACCAACGGGGCAAATACAAATCAGCCTACATGCGCAAAGGTTTTCCGCCGGAACAGGTCAAATCCATTTTCACGTATCTGACCACCACGCCGGAATGCAATAAAACCATTGATATGAGTCAATGCCTTTTACAGATAGATACCTATGGTGGAAAGGTAAACGATATGCCGCCGGACGCCACTCCGATACCGCAGCGCTCCTCTATCCTGAAATTACAATATCAGGCGTATTGGGCAAGCGAGGACGATGATGAAGTTTACCTCGGATGGATGCGCGACTTTTATGAGTCGGTGTACGCTGCAACGGGCGGCACCCCCAATCCGGATCTGGACCCGACCCATAACGTGGACGGTTGCTACTACAATTATCCTGATTCGGACCTGAATCGGTTTGGGGGTTTAGAGGCCGCTTTGCGATTGTATTTTGGCCCTAACCTTGACAGGTTGAAAAGGGCTAAAAAGCATTGGGATCCAATGAATTATTTCAATAGCTTTCAATCGATACCGGTAGCGGAATCAATTTGATAAATCCCTTCCATGCGGGAATCGAGTAAGAGGAGGGCGTTAGCCCTGTCCTCTCACACCATCGGACGTACGATCACGGCGGTTCATTAAAGTTTTACGACGATGGGTGTATGTATCAGACAATGGTACATACACCCGTTGTTTAAGGCGGTCAATTTCCATCAATTCGCTTGAAATAAAAAAGGCAACCCAATCGGATTGCCTTTATACTGTGCGGGAGGGGGGACTCGAACCCCCACACCCTTACGGGCGTCCCGCCTGTGGCGGGATGCGCCTACCAATTCCTGAAATAAAAAAGGCAACCCGATCGGATTGCCTTAATACTGTGCGGGAGGGGGGACTCGAACCCCCACACCCTTACGGGCGTACGCACCTGAAACGTATGCGTCCACCAATTCCGCCACTCCCGCAAACAGGTTTTCAAAAAGAAGCGCAAATGTAAGACGGTTTGGCTTTTGCGCAACCCTTTTCCCCCTACTTTTGCCAAAAATTTCTCTGCGCATGAAAATCGTTGCCCGGTTTCTCCTACTTCTTTCCTTTTCGGTTCTTTTCACGCAAATGGATGCCCAAACCGTGTCTATCGGTGAAATGCGCCCTTATCTGGATACCCTTTCTGTGGAGCAAAAAGTTGACTTGCTCGAATATATGCGTTACCTCGGCTCAAGCATTGACCGGGAAGTCGCACAATCTTATCTTCAACTGGACAAAGAGAAACAAGACCGTGCCTTGCAATACATCAGGCTGCAACTTTTAAAAAAGCAGGGAGATGCTGACGACCGCACCACGGTGCGTTGGGCACAGGATACCATCCAGCTTGGCCAGATAGGGGAAAGCGATGCGATTATAGATTCTTTTCTGGTCACCAATACAGGGGCAAAACCCTACATTATCAAAGACGTGAAGGCCACCTGCGATTGCACAGTGATTCGCCGCCCTACCTACCCTGTAATGCCTGGTGAAACGGTCTCTATCCGGGTACTATTTGACCCCCGAGGTAAAATTGGCCGTACCACGCCCGGGGTGGTGGTCTATGACAATACGCGCCCCAACGGGCGACACATCGTGTATCTAAATGCGGAAGTGGTGCCGAGGGTGAAACCTAAAAACAGCCTGGGGAATTGATTGTTTTGATGGGCCACGGATGACACGGATAAGACACGGATTTTATAGATCCGTGAAAATCCGTGTCTCATCCGCGTCATCCGTGGCCCATCAACCCGCATGCCACCCAAACCGCTCCCCCAACTGTTTCTTTAGCGCATTCATCTCATCGCGGTATTGCGCCGCGCTGATAAAGTCGAGGTCTTTGGCGGCGGCTTTCATTTTCTTTTCGGAGTCGGCCACCATTTTTTCCAATTGGCTGCGCGTGGCGTAGGCTACGATGGGTTCGGCGGCGAGGCTAATCTCTTCATTTTCAACGTAATATTTGGTCGGCTCAATGCCCCGTACATCAAGGATGCTGCGCGTAGCGAGTATTTGCTCCTTGGTTCTGGTCACAGTGGTAGGCGTGATCCCGTGTTGTTCGTTGTAGGCCATCTGGATGCTTCGGCGGCGCGTGGTTTCGTCCATGGTGTTGCGCATGGAATCGGTAATTTTGTCGGCGTAGAAAATGACCAAGCCATTGGAATTACGTGCAGCACGCCCCGCTGTTTGAGTGAGCGAGCGGGCATTGCGCAAAAAACCTTCTTTGTCAGCATCCAAGATGGCGACGAGTGAAACTTCGGGCAGATCGAGGCCCTCGCGCAGCAGGTTTACACCTATGAGCACGTCGAATTCACCCAAACGTAGATCGCGCAGGATTTCCACCCGCTCCAGCGTCTCCACCTCAGAGTGGATGTATCGGCATTTGATGCCGATGTTGTCAAAATAATTGGCCAATTCTTCGGCCATGCGTTTGGTGAGGGTTGTCACCAGGGCGCGTTCGTTCACTTCTACCCGCTGCTGAATTTCCTCGATCAAATCGTCAATCTGGTTAAGCGAAGGGCGCACCTGGATCGGCGGGTCGAGCAGGCCGGTGGGCCGCACAAGTTGTTCTACCACAACGCCTTCCGTTTTTTCCAACTCGTAATCGGAAGGGGTTGCGCTGACGAAAATGACTTGATTGATCATGCCTTCAAACTCGTCAAAATTGAGCGGGCGGTTGTCCATGGCCGAGGGAAGACGGAAGCCCCAATTAACCAGCGATTGCTTGCGGGCGCGGTCGCCGCCCCACATCCCGCGCACTTGCGGAACGGTGACGTGGCTCTCGTCAATGATCATCAAAAAATCATCCTGGAAATAATCCAAAAGACAGAACGGGCGGGTGCCCGGCTTGCGTCGGTCAAAGAAACGGGAGTAATTTTCGATGCCGGAGCAATAGCCCAGCTCGCGGATCATTTCGAGGTCAAAAGAAGTGCGTTCTTTTATACGGCGAGCTTCCGCCGAGCGGCCTTCACTGATGAAATACCGTTCCTGCGCGTTCATTTCGTCCTGGATACTGTGAATGATTTCTGTCAGGCGATCTTTGGGCGCTACATAGAGGTTGGCAGGGAAAATAGCAGCAGTGTCAACCGCCTCAAGTCGCCGCCCGGAACTAAGTTCCAAACTTTCGATGCTTTCGATCTCATCTCCAAAAAAGATAATGCGGTAGCCTGTGTCCGCATAAGGCAGATTGATGTCCACGGTGTCGCCACGTACACGGAAGGTGCCGCGCGTAAAGTCAGTCTCGGTGCGGGAATAAAGGCTGTCGGTAAGGGCATAGAGGAATTGTGTCTTGGGCATTTTCATCCCCTTCTGGAGGCGAATGATGCCCGTCTTGAAATCGTCGGGGTTGCCCATGCCATAGATGCAAGACACGGAAGCCACGATGATGATGTCGCGCCTGCCAGAAAGCAGGGTGCTGGTGGCCCGGAGCCTGAGTTTGTCCACCAACTCATTGATCTGCAAGTCTTTTTCGATGTAAGTATCGGATACTGAAAGGTAGGCTTCTGGCTGGTAATAGTCGTAGTACGACACGAAATACTCCACGGCATTGTCCGGGAAAAAACTCTGGAACTCGCCATACAACTGGGCGGTGAGGGTCTTGTTGTGCGTGAGCACCAGCGTGGGCCGGTTGAGTTGGGCGATCACATTGGCCATCGTGAAAGTTTTGCCCGACCCGGTCACACCCAGCAATACTTGGGCTTGGTCGCCTTGCTTGATGCCGTTCACCAACTGTTCGATGGCCTGCGGCTGATCGCCCGTGGGCTGATATTCGGAAGTGATTTTAAAATCCATAACAAGAGGGCAAAAATACTTCGCCGCAACGTTTTTTCACACAAAAAGTTTTGAAAAAGCACTTCTGAAATACCCTCATTCCCCAAACAACATGAGCCACCCCGAAAAATCGAGGTGACTCATGTTTATTCAAAAAATCAGAACGGAAATCCGTTCAGGTTTTTAGCGTTGAACTACCACGCGACGAATGGCCGTTTCGCCATCTACCGTGACACGGAGGAAGTACGATCCTTGTGCCATACTGCTCATGTTAACGGTTTGGCTGAGATTGCTCAGCTTGCCAGCGTTAAGGGTTTGCAGCGTTTGGCCGAGCGTGTTGAGCACTTCGATGCGCACTTCGGCGGCAGTTGCCAGCGCGAGGTTGAGCGTCAAGATGCCCGTAGTGGGGTTGGGGCTGACGACAAACGACTGTATAGACGCAGGGTCTTGTGTTCCAGACAGGATAACCGTAGCGGACGCAGTACCCGATCCAGAGCAAGGATCGCTGACGGTACAGGTATAGGTGCCCGGAGGAACGCCAGAAAGGTCTTGCGTGGTAGCGCCATTACTCCATTGATAACTGAAATAGAAATCATCACCGATAACTCCGCTGATACCACCACTAGGAGTCAGGTTGATAGAGCCAAGGCCTGCCACTGCAGTGGCCGTGATGTCGTCTGTAAGTGGCATAACGGTTATCGCAACAGATTCACCCACGTAGTAGCATCCGTTCGTAATTTCAATATTGTGCAGGAAATTTGGCTGGCCACTATTGTTGACGCCATTGCCGATTACGACAGGCGTATAGTAGTAGATATTGCCAGCCACCAAAAAACCGGCGCCATTGTTTATATCACCCGGCAAATAGATAGACGTAAGCACTGGTGCAGAGCCTAAATAGTTGCCCGTCTGATCTGCAGGATAAATTGTTGGATCGAGTGGCGCGTTAGAAACAGCCCAGCACATACCGTACACAAGCCCTTCATTTGGCAAAACGAATCCACTTGGGTCAACCGTAATGAGGCTGCCCATAGCGGCATCCCAGCAAAGTACGTCGCTAGAGGCTGTAAAAGTGCCCACTGCGCCGTCGGCACAAAGAACGCTGGCAATTTTCTTGATTTCGATGCAGAATTCGCCCTTTGCAACAGTGCCCAGATTATCAAAACCATCAATAAGCATATAATAGTTCTGACCCGGATCTGTTTGGAGGTCAACGCCCGAGCGCCAGTCGCCGAACTGGGCGAAGTCGAGGTCGTCGTTGCAAGCCACTTCTGTCAGGTCAGTGCAATCGTCGCCAGCATAAATAAGCATTTGCGTATCGCCAGGGTCGTTCACTCCACCGATGTAATTGGTAGCATTGCAAGGCACGGTCTGGATTTGGTACTTCTGGCCGTCGCCGACGAAGGTGTACCACATGGTTGTATTGAGGATATCTTGACCTGGGTCAAGTTCATTCCAGCAATCTACCGTTGGGTCCGTTGGAGATACCGTTGCGGTGGTGTTGTTATAAATGCCCGTGGTTTGCGCAAGCGCCTGGCCAAAGAAGAGTGTTAGGTCCACAGCAGCATCGCAAACGTCCACGTTGTAGCTGATAGAAGGGAGTTTAATGTACTCCACTTCATCTATGTAAGCCAAGTAGGTAGCATCGGCGGCATAGAAGTCAATGGCCCCAAAATTGCCGGTATAAGCCCAAGCACGGAGTAAGTTGCCATTCACAAACAACTTGGCCAAGTTGTTGTCCAAATCCACAATGATCTTCACTGGGAACCACTGGTTAAAAGGGAAACTGTCAGACGCGGCTGGGGTCGGCGAAACTTGATCAACCTTGCCCGTTGCCCGGAAATAGACTTCGGTAGCGAAGTTAGCGGATGGTGGAGCCGGCTGAGGAACAATCTCGGTAATTTGGACATTGAAATAGGTGGCTTTGCCGGTTGGAATGTAGTATTTCCAAGACAGGCTGTAACGTCCCGTAGATTTGTCGCCAAGCTGAAGCAACTGGTCGTCGCCAGCACCATCCAGTTTCACTTTCATGGACTTGGTGCCGTTAGAGGCAAAATCAGTGGAAACTTCTGCGCTGAGGGCGTTAGTAGGCGCGTCAACGAGATTCCATGGAATCCAGTGGTTGGATTGGGGGCTGATGTTGCCTACGTTATACGTTTCAAAGTCGTCGCAGATGATGGCGTTCGGGTTGAGGTTGCAAGGCAACACACAACCGGAGCAAGAGTTGTAACAGACAACTGGGAGGACAATATCCTCTGTGCCCACGGTAATGGTGCGGTCATAACCGCCAAAGGTAGGATTCGCAACGCCGCAGGCTGCGAGGGTGAGGCCGTTCTCGGCGTTGGCCGGGTTCGGGCCATTGATGAACCGATATTTGTAATCACCAGCGGTCAGCGGGACGGTGTAAGACCAAATACCACCGCCATCGTTGGTCATCACGGCTGGAGTCAGGTTAGTAACCGTGCCAATGATCCACATACCGGCAGGATTTACATTGATTAGGGCGGTATTTACTTTGAAAGTCACGTTGTGAGGGGGGGCCACATAATCGTACATTTCGATGTCGTCCAACTTCCAGCCATACTCCCAGAAACCTTCCCAACGGAATTGAACCCACACTTGCCCTTGGCCATTGGCCGCAGGGATGGGCATTTCGGTCAAAACATCGGCTGGCACGAGCGCACCTTGGCCTATGCCATAGGAGGGTTGGTCGTCAAATACATCATAGGCCGTCCATGAAGTACCCCCGTTTGTACTGATGCGTACCTGCGCAGTAGAGCCTTGGAAGTCTGCAAATTGACTGTGAAAACGCAAGCCCACGCTTGCGTGTGCAGAACAATTGATCGGGCCATAAGTAAGGGTCGCATTGTGGGTGAAACCATTACCGTTGAGATCAGAGTCGTAAAAAGCAAAGCCATTGTTCGCGGTAGGCGCTGAAAAGCTTGCCGGTGCTGTTGTAAAGCCCATAGGGTAGCCCGGGATAATAGACCGGTTCCATACTTGAGTGCCTTGGCCGACATTGGCGGAAGTCCAGGCATTGAAAGCCGCCTGTGTACTAAAAGTTTCGGTCCAGAACTGAGCAGACACGCTCATTGTGCTGGCCAAAAGAAGGAACGCTGCTATGAGGTTCCGAAAAGTCATTGTTTTTGCCATGAGAGGAAAAATGAGTTAGGTTAACAGTAAAACATGATTGTGTTAGAACCGCCAAAATTCTGGAAAAGAAATCGGACGGTATCCTTTTATGGTGTAGAATTTTGCCAAATGACGGCTTTTAACAAAATTAAGGGTGCTGAACCGCGCGATCATTCATCAGCCGAAACCACAAGGGGGGCATCAGTGCTATCATGATGCTCGTGGGGTAGCCAAAGGGCAATTGCGGGCTTTCGTCAATATGGCGCAGGATCTGGTATTTGCGTGTGGACTTAAAATGGTGGTCGCTGTGGCGGGTTAGTTCATAAAGAAAGATGCGGCCTAGTTCGTGGTCGCTGTTCCAGGAGTGGCGCGGTGATACGGGCTCGGGTCGCCCTCCCGGAAGAATTCTGCGGCGCAAACCGTAGTGCTCTATGTAGTTCACTGTTTCCAGGAGTAAGAACCCGACAACTGCAATGGCAATAGCTCCCAGCAATGCTTTCCATCCCAAAACGGCAGCTATGGCTCCCAGCCAGAGTGTTTGGAAGGCTGTGTAGCGCAACATCCCGTTGGCCCATGAAAATGCTGGCCGACCGGATTTCGCCAATCGTTCGCGCTCCAAAGCCCAAGCACTCAGCCAGCCCCTTATCGTGGAACGCAGCCAAAAACGGAACACATTTTCTCCAAGCCTTGCTGAGGCGGGGTCTTCGTCGGTCGCTACATTCTTGTGATGGCCTCGGTTGTGTTCCACAAAAAAATGTTGGTAAAGCGCAGGGAGGAGCATGATTTGCGCCAGTAACTGCTCGGTGCGCTTAGCACGGTGGCCCAGTTCGTGGGCTACATTGATGCCGCAAGTGCCTACCACTATGCCAACGCTGAGCGTCAGCCCAAAGGTTTCGGCATTGGTAAGGTTTTGCGCTGCCAATGCCCAAAGATACCAACCTGCGATGCCAAAGAGCAGTGGGGCATTCAGATATAACAGCCAATCAAAAAAAGCCAGTCGTTCGCGATCGCCCTCTGCAGTTTCGGGCACATTCTCGATTGATTTTGGAGTAAAAAGCTCAATGACGGGAAGTATGCCAAACACCAAGGCCAAGGTCAACCACGACCATGCTCCTTGCCAAGCCAAGCCCAAAAGGGCGCTGGAGGGTACGAGGTAAGCGATGAGATATTTTAGGTCTCTCATAGTTATTTGTGGATTTGGAGACCTCGGAGGTCTTTGAAGACCTCCGAGGTCTCCACCCTATTCATCTAAGATTTTCCATTGCAAAGCGGCTTTGACCAATCCGGCGGTGTTGCGTGCGCCGAGTTTGGCGAGCAAAGCAGCCCGATGGCTTTCAACGGTTTTTTCTGAAAGGAAAAGTTGCGAAGCAATTTCGGGCGTGGTGCGTTCATCCATGATAAGGTGCAGCACCTCGCGCTCGCGCCTGCTGATTTTAGGTGGCTCTTTCGGTGCGGCGGCGCCCGCCCGGTGGTGCATGAGGCCGCGCATGACCACATCGGTCACTTCTTTGC
>JANMME010000050.1:0-2049 GCA_031373015.1 Saprospiraceae bacterium | reverse complement strand
AGCCGCCACTCCAGGAAAAAGTATAGTTTCCGTTGTCTTGGATTTGCAGGGTCACATCGTCGCCCGCGCACACGGCGGCTTCGGGATATTGCACCCCCACGATTTGTCCTAAATCATTGATTTCCAAAAATTTGATGGTTCCTATCGGAGCGGGATTTACATCCACCGTTTTGGCTGGCGGGGAATAGGAACAGCCGTTGGCATTGGTCAACGTCACATCATAAACGCCTTCTTTTGTAACGGGAAGCGTGGGTTGGTTTGTGCCGTCGTTCCAAACGTACATCGCGCCAGGGCCAAGCGGTGCGCTCAAGGTCAGGCTACTGCCTTGGCAAATAACAGAGGTCGGCGGGAAAATGATCCCCGAAAACGGATTAGCGGTAATGTTCACCGATTGCGTGGTGGAGGCGGTGCAGCCGTAAGTGTTTGTGGTGGTTACGGTTACTGGATAATTCCCCGCAGGGGAAAAATTGTGGTAAGCCGGGTTCGCTTCGCTTTGGTTTAAAGGGCCTGAAGTAGGGTCTCCAAATTGCCAGGCGGTTTTGATGATTCCGGTATTGCCAGAAAGCACAAAGGCTGCGGCATTTCCGGCGCAATTGGCGAGTGGTGGCGCGAAGGCCGGGGCGGGCAAATTGGGCACGAACACATTCTCCGAATAGGTGGAAGTGCAACCGGTGGCCGTAGTGATCGTGAGCGTGGCCTTGTAATTGCCTGAGTTGGCGTATGGATAGCCCGGTGAAGCAAGGCTGCTCGCATCGGTAGTTCCGGCTTCACCGAAATCCCAGTCCCAACTGCTAATGGTCATCTCTGGCAAGCGCGTACTCTCGTCGGTAAAAAAAGTGGAATCGCCGGGACAGGCCAATTTTTGCGAAAACTGTGCGGCGGCTTCCACATCAAGTGAATCTACCGAAGCACAAACCTGCCCATTGGACAATAAAACTTTGACTACGACAATGTATTTGCCGGCATTGGGGTAAACAAAATGTACGCTGTCGCCCGTTGCAAATTCCCAACCGGAGGTGCCCGAAATTCCTGTCCACCAGACTGCGCTACCCGGCACATACAGCCCGGAATAATCGTTCAAAACCATTCCAAAAGAATCGCATCGGGATGTAAAATCGGGGACGCCTTGCACCGTTCCTGCCGGGCACTTCGCGTGGGGGTTTGGGCAAATGCCGCCACAGTCTGGCTGGCAATATTCAAACAGTTTGATCGGGGGCGCGATCGCCGTACAGCCATATTCGTTGGTGGCAATCACGGTGTAAAGCCCGTATTGATTGGTGATATAGACCACATTATTGCTGCCCACTGGCGAGCCATCGTGCAACCATTGATAGTCAAAATTCGCGTCTTCTGGTACGAGGGCGGTCAGAGAAACGAAAAGGGAGTTGTTGCAAAAGCCCGTTGGGTCAGCGGTGGTCACACTCACATTGGGTGAAGGCAAAGGGTTAATCACAAACTCGCTCGTGCCGCGGCATCCGTGAGCGTCCGTGACAGCGACCGTATAAGCCCCGGGTGGAATATTGATGCTGGAAGCACTGCCAAGGGGCATTCCACTGGCTTTTTCCCAAGCGTAAGAAATATATGAACCTGCAACACTAACCAAGCCAGAAACTCCGGGGCAAAGCCCGTCAGGATAGACCGGCACAGGCTCGGGGTTGGCCCAAACCGTGACGTTGAAATCGGTCGTGAGGCCGCAGGTAGTAACCCGCAATTTGTGCGCACCGGGGGTTTGCCAGAATATTTCGACGTTGTTTTTCCCTTGTCCCTGCTTGACCGTGCCCGCTGTTGCAGGCAAAATTTCCCATTGATAGTCAAAGCCTTGATAAAAATCAGCGGTGTAAAACCCGAGCGTTCCTTCGCATAAAGCGGGCGTTCCGCTGATGCTGATGTTCGCGGCGTTTTGAATGTTCAACTTCGTGGTGTCGGACTTGCAACCCAGGCCATCTATGGAAATGGCTGCGGCGCTGATCCAGTGGGTTGGGTTGGTATTCCAGCTCACGTTCACCGGGTTTCCGGTTTGTGTGGACGGTGTTCCGTTGCCCGTTTTCC
>JANMME010000048.1:0-3836 GCA_031373015.1 Saprospiraceae bacterium | reverse complement strand
CATCCGCGTCATCCGTGGTCCATCCCCTCGCATATCACCACCCCAATTTATTTTTAGAACAACCCTCTAAAATCAAAACTTGGCACGATTATTTCTGCTAATAAGTCATTCTTGCTCGGCTCACGCTGGCTTATAATCTCTTGAACTTAATCTCTTCTAATCGGTAAAAGAATGAGCCGTCTCGCTTTCCCGGGGACGGCTCTCTTATTTTTGGCCACCTTGCTACCTTTGTGGCCTCCATGCTGAAAATAGCCTTCTCTCCCATTTACAAGTACGAACTCCCGGATGGCCACCGCTTCCCGATGGCCAAGTACGAGCTGCTGCCCGAGCAATTGCTCTGGGAAGGCACGGTCAGCGAAACCAATTTTTTTCACCCGGATTTACTTTCCGAGGAAGTCGCCCTGCTCACCCACACGCCTGAGTGGTGGGCAAAAATGAACGAGATCCGGCTTTCAGAAAAAGAAATCCGCGCCATTGGTTTTCCCATCAACGAGCATTTTGTGCGGCGCGGGCGGCATATTTCCAACGGCACGCTACAATGCGCCCAATGGGCATTTGAACACGGTTGCGCAATGAACATTGCCGGAGGTACCCATCACGCATTTGCCGACCGGGGCGAAGGGTTTTGTTGTTTCAACGATCAGGCCGTAGCGGCCAATTGGTTGTTAGAGAAGGGCATGGCTCAGAAAATCCTGATTGTAGATCTGGATGTGCACCAGGGCAATGGCAGCGCCAAGATATTTGAAAACGAAGCGCGGGTGTTTACCTTTTCGATGCACGGAGAGCGAAATTACCCCATTCGCAAGGAAAAGTCTGATCTCGACATTGGCTTGCCCGATGGCACGGAGGATGCGTTGTACCTCAAAACATTGCGCGAAACCCTTCCGCGCGTCGCCGATGCTTTCCAGCCTGATTTTGTGTTTTACCAAAGCGGCGTGGACATTCTTGAATCGGACAAACTGGGTCGGCTGAATATAAGCCGCGCCGGATGCCGGGAGCGGGATCGCGTGGTCCTTTCGTTTTGCAAAACCAATCAATTGCCGATCGTGATCAGCATGGGCGGAGGTTATTCGCCGCGTATTGCTGATATTGTGGAGGCACACGCCAACACGTTCCGGATGGCACAAGAGCTGTTTTTTTAGGATAATACCCGACCGCTTTACTGCAAGCGATCCAAACCGTACTTCGTGATGACTCGCCGTATTTTATTGGCCCATTCCGGGTCTGCGGCATATCCTGGTTCTTTTTTTATGGGATCGGCACTCATAGACGACAAGAAACATTCAAGGTCGGAAGTTGGACAGGCCAGCGCATCTCGAAACCATTTTCGGCTGTTGAGAAAGGCCGCGAAATCGCGCACGGCTTCGCGGGGGCTATCATATTTTCGGAAAGGCGAATCCGTGCCCTCGTGCCACATGACAAAAGTGGGCCCCTGCCAAATCTTGGTAGCGCGCATCCCAAAGGGATTTTTGGCATTCTGGTAGAGATAACTGGTGAAGCCGGTGCTTTCCAAGATGGCGATCCCGATAAAAGCCGTGGCAGGTATGCCTTTGTCGCGTTCCATTTCTTTGGCTTCGCGGACAAACTCTTCCACCAAATCTACGGGCGCTCCAAAGGAGTCGGAGACCATCTGAGCAATCCCATGGATAACCTCCAAATTGTTCACTTGAGATTGATTGAAAGTGTCGGACTGAGCATTGGCGACACGAACAAACAGGAGGATAAACTGCGAAACGAAAAACACCTTCGGATTAAAAATCGAAAACTTTGAATGTACAAGCATCTTTTTATATGTTTGATTTTGTTTTAAAACTTTATGCTCTGGGCAAATGACAACTCCAAGTCATCTGACGAACAGTCGCTTAGACACCTACGGCAAAGGTACAGCTCGGGTTTTTGCTGTAACTTAGTTTCCGTAAAATCGTGTACGTTTGCACACATTCAAAATCGGGTTTAAAATGAGCAAAAAAAGCAAACAGACGACCACAAAGCAACAACGGTCTTCCTCCAGCCCAAAGAAAGCTGATTGGGGCCTCTGGATCGTAATGGGGGCCGGGGCGCTCCTCTATGCCGTCACTTTCGGCTTTGATTTTGTGCTGGACGATGAGATAATGACGCGCAGCAACAAGTTTGTCACCAAAGGGATTGCTGGGATAAGGGATATTTTTACGCATGGGACGCTTTTCGGGTTCAATGGCATGAACGACCAGTCTTATCGTCCGCTGATGCTGGCAAATTTTGCTTTAGAAAAATCGCTCTTTGGCGGCACAGCAGGTGCTTATCACTTTTTCAACGTATTCTACTTTGCCTTGGCCAGTGGCGCTTTCTATCTTTTTATGAAAAGAGCATTGGGCGCAAGCAGTTTAATCCCATTGGCGGCAGCTTTGCTTTTCGTAACGCATCCCATTCATACTGAAGTAGTTGCAAACATTAAAAGCCGCGACGAGATATTGGGCTTTCTGTTTGTTGCATTGAGTCTTTTGTATGTATTAAAATATGCTCAAAACGGAAACAAAACGAAGGATCTGGTAATTAGTTTGCTTTGCTATTTAGCCGCTACACTTGCAAAAGAAACAGGTTTGGCCATGCTTGGGCTGATACCGTTGACCCTGTGGTATTTTACCGATTTAAAATTAGGCCGTATTGCAAGTATTACCGCCTTTTACCTGGCCCCAGTTGCACTCTATTTCTTTATGCGCGCCAGTGCAATGGACAATATGTTTTTTTCCGGCGATATCAAAGACGTAGTGAACAATACGCTTTCTGGGGCTAAAACAAGTGGGGAATGGGTTGCCAGCCGCACTATGATATTAGGGAAGTATTTGGGGCTATTGATCTTCCCCCATCCATTGAGCTTCGACTATTCCTATAACCAAGTGCCATTGGTAGGGCTTAACGATGTAGGTTTCTTGGTTTCTTTAGTTGTACACCTCATATTGGGTGGGCTATTTATTTGGGGGCTTTTTACTAAAAAGATATTTGCCTACGCTATCGGATTTTATGCAGTGATGATGGTGCTGGTTTCCAATTTTTTAACCCCGATAGGCGCTACGATGGCAGAGCGGTTTTTGTTCAGCGCTTCTGCAGGTTTTTGTATCGCTTTAGGTTGGGGCATTATCACCTTAGCAGAGAAGTTAAAGTTTTCAAAAAACATTTTATACGCGATAATTGGCGTCATACTGCTTTTATACACCGTCAAAACGTACACGCGCACCCAAGTTTGGGCTTCGCAATTGACCCTGTTCGAATCGGGGCTTATAACTGCTCCCAATAGTGCACGCGCACAGAATCACTATGGCTCTTATTGGCGTATGCAGGCTGAAGGGATTCCAAATCCACAGGATAAAAACAGGGCAGAGTACTATTCAAAATCAGTCGTTTATTATCATAAGGCTCTGGAAATTTACCCGGGGTATTCCGAAGCACAATACAACCTGGGCGTTTCTTATTTGGCGCTCAACAAAACGGATGAAGCCCGTGTCGCTTTTGAAAACACCTTGAAAATAGATTCTACCTATCAGGGAGCGTACAACAATCTCGCGGTTATTTATTTCAGAAAAGGGGATTACAAAACAGCCCTTGCTTCCTGGGATAAAGTACTAGAACTAAACCCAAACAATTTTGATGCCTTGCAAAACTGCGGTGCGGTTTATTTCAATACCAACAATCCCCAGAAAGCATTGGGATATTTTGAACGTGCCTTGAAAATCAATCCCACGCATCAAGGGGTTATTCAAAACATTCAAAAAGTAAAGGCGGCACTCAATCCATCTGGTGGTTAGAGATTTAGTAGACGAACCGTTTAGTTTATTAAACACATAAGGCACATAAGGACA
>JANMME010000045.1:0-5093 GCA_031373015.1 Saprospiraceae bacterium | reverse complement strand
GCCGACTTGCTTCTTGAAAAACTTTTTGCTGATAATCTGCCACAAAGGTCGCTATCAGCGAAGTCGGCGAAGCCGACTCCATCCTGTTTATCCTGTCCATCCTGTCAAAAAACACGTTTAGTCGGTAAATAAAAGATGTGTAGATACCGCAGGTTTCCAAAACTTCCAGGGGCTTCCGAAAATTGTAAATCCCAAAACCAAATTCGTCAATTCACCACCTCCACCCATTTCCCTGGTTGCACCGCCCGAATCCGGTTGTCGTACATAGCCTCGCAGGCTACGGCGGGTAAGTAATACCGCCCGGCATAAGCCGCGTTCAATTGAATGCGATAAGTGCGCGATTGCTTCGCGTTTTTGTCGTTGGTCCAGTTGAATGGCAGGTCGAAATACGTAAACACCCGATCATCGCGCACATCCTGGTAGTCCATCGGGTCGGAAGTAGATCCGCCCACTTCGCTCATGCGGGTGTTGAGAATTTCCCAACCAGAGGCGAATATCTGCGTGAGCGCCAATTCATTGAAATCAAAGCGCATCACACCTGTGCGGGTCACAGTGACCTCCGCGAGGAAATCAGTGCCTTGTTTGAGTTTGGAGGGTTCAATGGCCGAACCTTTCAAATCGGTGTAGCGAACCCCGAGCGTAATATTGCTGCTTTCGGCGGGCACGTCGGCAGTAGCCGGACGGCCGCGCATTACGACACGCGCATAGAGTTTTTGCTTGCTGGTGTTTTTTACCGACACCCCGCTTGCAACCTCGTCGCCCAGTGGGTAGAGGTAGTAGGAAGTCGTGCTGTTCACAGGGATTTCACGCCCGCCTGCTTTGATGACAAAGTCCGACTTTTCGCCAAACGTGGCCTTTTTCGCGTATTTGCAAAGGGCTCTCAGACAGGTGCCGACTTCCTGCGTGGAATACCAACGCGCCGCGTCACCAATTTGGGAGGCCACTTGAAGGGCTACCTCTAAGCCACGTTTATTGTCACCGACAGCCGTCAGGGTTTCAAGTTTCAAGGCCAGGTCGCGCAAATCCGAACCGTAGGTATAGCCCCACCAGCTGTACACATATTTTGTAGTGCTCAGGTCATTCAGTAAATCCCGTGCAGCCTCGTTTTTCCCGGAGGTGGCAAAGGCCGCTGCAAGCAATGACGCTGAGCTTTCAAATTTTTTCTTTTGCTCGCGCAAACGGTTCATGCCTGCGAGGTCGGGCTTGCCGGCCAGTGCAAGGGTGTAGAGCCGGTAGGCCTGCGCCATTTCATTGTCGTGTTGCCACCAGGGTTGATTGTCGTTGCCCGGCTCCCAGGTACGCGAGGTTTTGGCTTGATAATCAATCCATTTGTCAAGCATTTGCTGTGGCACGGCGTAACCCCGGGCTTTTGCTTCTAACAAAAAATGCCCGGCGTAAGTGCCTGCCCAGTCGGCTACCTCATTGCTGCCGGCCCAGTACGAGAATGCGCCCGACGCCATTTGGAAATTCTGCAATTTCGCAATGGCTGCTGTCACGTTGTTTTGGACGTCCTTTTGTTGCTTGCTTGTGAGCGGGGCAATAAGGTCCACGTACAATTGTGGGAACGCTGCAGAAGTGGTCTGTTCGATGCAACCGTGCGGGTATTGGATCAGGTAGTCAAGTTGCTTCGAGAGGTTTATGGGCGGGATGCTGCTGACCTCCAGCACCGCCGCTTCTATATCGCTGAAATCGGTCGCGGACTTGGAGGCTTGTGTCCAAGTCTGTCCAGGATCAATCGAGCCATCCAATACCCGCGTGATGACAGGGTTGGGGTTTCTTACCTCAATTTCGATGTCGGAAGTGGCTGTTTCGCCACCGCCCGTGGCGCTGATGCTGAATTTGGCAACACCCGTTTTTTGGCCCACCTTCAAGTCGAAATAGGTCAATTTTTGGCCGGGTTCGCTAAATGCCAAGGTGTTGGAGCCTCCCGTAACGCTTACCAAACCACTGGATTCCCGCACATTGACGGTCGCGCTGTTAACCGATTTTTCCATGGCGAACACTTCTACGGGCAAACGCAGCGTCTCGCCGGGGCCGAGCACTCGCGGTAAAGTAGGCATGATCATCAACGGTTTGCGTACCGGACAGGTTTTTTCGGCATTGCCATAGGCGCCTTCACCCCCTGCAGCTGGCGCGGAAAGCACGGCCATCACGCGCACCGAACCGACGTAATTTTCAATTTTCAAACGGTGTTTGGCCACCTGTCCTTTTTCCAGTTTGAAAGGCCCAAGGTGTATCACACAGGGCTTGAAACGGTTGACCTGCGTGGCATTTTTCGCCTTTTGGTTGATGCCGTCACCTCCGATGGCGAGGATTCGAGAGAGTTCCGCGCCATAAGCCCCCAACACGTAATCGTATATGTCCCAGGTCTTTACGCCATGCGCCTCACGGGCATAGAAAGCCTCCCAAGGGTTCGGTGTTTTGAATCGGGTGAGGTCGAGCAGGCCTTCATCCACCACGTCGAGGGTATAGACGCAAGCTTTGCCGCCCTTTTCGCGCAGGGCAATGTTGAAGAACTCGTCTGGCTTTAGCTGGTCGGGCATATCAAGTTGGGCCTCTAGCCGCGTGACCGGGTTTTCGATGTTCACCGGGGTCACGCCGTACATTCGAATGGGCAGGTCGTTTTTCGTTTGCGCGTGTGGCTGGATGAGGCTTACATGGGCGTACACCGTAGGTGCCATGTCTTTTTCTGCCTTGAATTTCAGGAAGTTATCACCGGCTACTGCGTCGAACCATATATGGCGTGCCACCCGTGTTCCGGTTTCTAAAGTTAGGAGAATGCGCCCGTTTTCGCTGGCGGGAACTTTCAGCACCACTTCCTCGCCGACATTGTATTTTTCTTTTTCTGCCGTGAAAGGCAACATCGCTGCTGCGTTGCGACTTTGAATATCGTCCAATTGCTCGGGTTGCCCTGCCCAGAAAAAATCGCCGGCGGTGTGGCCTTCTTCGGTATCGGCAATGCGTACGAGATAACGCCCCCAGCCGCTGGGTTTCACCGTCCAGGAAGCTTGGCCACGTGCATCAGTGGTCAACTCGGCGTGATCTACAGCGTCGTTGAGTTCACTGCTGTTGAATTGCCCTATACCGGATTGTGCGTCGTCATCCCACCACCAGCGCCAGTCTACGCGGTAGAGCGCGACGGTGACTTTATGGTTGGGAACGGGCTTGCCTTGGTTGTTTAGCACGGCGAAATTCACTTTGCTGCTGCCGTTGCGGTCAAGCGTCTTGCTTCCCCATTTGTCGGTGGGGATGAACACTCCGACAAAACGGTCGTAAGGCAGTACGTCCAGTGCGAAGTTGTCAGTGCTGAAATCACCACCCGCTTCAAAAGCGCGCACCTTAAAATTAGCGATGAGTTTGCCAGGCGCTGCGCTCACCTGACCGATTTTGAGCGGCACGTTGGCCTGCCCATTTTGGTCGAGATTTGCGTCAAAAAGTACTTCTGGTTCAGAGGAAAAATACCGGGAGGGATCGTCGAAGGCATAGCCTTTATAGCCGGTGAATTCAGTCTTCACCGATCGTACCTGCATCTCCACCGTTGCTTTCAGGTTTTGCGCCGTTGCGCCGTGCAACCAATTGACTTTCAATGCCCCGTTTATGCCCTGCCCTTCACCTCCAATAGAAAAATCTTTGGCGGTAAGGAAGGCGCGTGGGCCAAAATTTAGGTCCATTTTCAAACGGTTTGGTTTCACCGTTTCTACCTTCACCTGACGCGTAAACGTCGCGCCTCCCACCATGACACTGGCAATCCAGTTGCCCGTTTTTGCTTCGGCGCGCGTGGTGCAGTAGAAGGGATACACGCCTTTTACCCCTTCCGTTTGCACCGTCCGGTATTGCAGCGCACCAGCGGGATCACGGAGTTCAAAGACGACGGGGTGGCCCTGTGGGAGGCGCCCCGTTTTGTCCTCCAAAACGAAGTTTAGAAAGAGCGAATCGCCCGGCCTCCATACGCCGCGTTCGCCATAGATATAGCCTTTCAATCCTTTTTGGGATTCCACGCCCGCCACATCGAAACGACTGAGCGACAAGGCGTTACCATCGGCCATGCGCAGGTATCCCCGGCGACCTTGGCCCGTGGCGACTGCCAAAAAGGGCGTTTCGCGCAAGCCTTCCACCATCACCGTGCCATCGCCTTCTGTGCGGGTTTTGGTGATGGGCTGGAGTTGGTAGCTGAGCAGTTCGATGTCAATGCCGCTCACAGGCTGGGCAGTGTGCAAATCGGTGACGGCGAGGAAAAGCGAACCGTCGCGACCGCGTTTGGCGGTGAGGCCAAGGTCGCTGACGAATACATTGCGCTTGCTAAAATGCTCTGCGTTGTAGTATTCCTTGGCGCATGAGATTTCGCGATTGTCCCAATTGTAATCATCTCCATCGCCCCACCATTCTTCGCTGTCATTTTGATCCCAGTAAATGCCGCGATAGCCACCCATGATGCTCGTCACCATTCCGTCTTCGGTGTCCCCTCCTTCATTGGCAGCAACGGAGGCTGTCGGGCAGCTCGTGTAGTCCATCTTGAATGCCAATCGAACCTGGTAAATGGCTCCGGGGTCTTTCTGGATCATGTCCTTGAGATCAAGCGCGTAGCGTTGCCAAACCTTGGAGGAAGCATCGGGATTGATGGCTGCGAGGTCAAATTTCTTCTGTAAAACGATTTTTCCGACGCGTTCCAATTCTTGTTCGCCTTCCAGTTCGTTGACTTGCAGGAATTGTAAAATGTTGGAATTGAATATTTTAAACACCTCCACGTCCACGGCTGTAAGTCCAACCGCCTCGAAAGGGAAGATAACGCCACCTCCCGCCTGTTGCGGGATAATCGCTCCGCGCCCCACGAGCCGAACACCTGGTTTGAGGTCTTCAAAGCTCAGTTTCCACTCGCCGGCAGCGTTCAGGCTTTGTCCCAAGGCACTGCGGACGCTTCCATCTACCATGATTTTTTTCGTCCCGGTGATGTGTTCGCCGGGATAGACACGCACAAAATTACCGTCGGTGACGTAGCGCAATTTGCCCGAGTAGTTGTCAATGCGCACCAAACCTGCCAAGTCCTGCGCGGCGGAAATCGGGTCGGAAAAATTGATCAGAACATAGTGTTCTTC
>JANMME010000042.1:0-2790 GCA_031373015.1 Saprospiraceae bacterium | reverse complement strand
CCTCTTTCAATATCCAATATCCAACAAGGAATTTCCAATGTCCAAGTAGGCCCTGCGTTTATCCACTCACATTGACCTCACGGCTTTGAATCACAACAAACCGCAAGCGCAACGCCAACTTGGACATTGGAAATTCCTTGTTGGATATTGGATATTCCCTTGGATATTCCCTTGGGCATTTATTCATACGCCGAAAGCCCCGTCACATCCTGCCCCGTAATCAGCAAGTGAATATCATGCGTGCCTTCGTAGGTGAGCACCGTTTCAAGGTTCATCATGTGGCGCATCACGGGGTATTCGTTGGTGATACCCATACCGCCGTGGATTTGGCGGGCTTCGCGGGCGATTTCAAGTGCCATCATGACGTTGTTGCGCTTTGCCATGGACACCTGAGCAGGGGTGTGTTTGCCAACATTTGCGAGGGTGCCGAGGCGCCACGCAAGCAGTTGTGCCTTGGTGATCTCGGTGATCATTTCCGCTAACTTCTTCTGCGTCAATTGGAAACCGCCAATGGGTCGGCCAAATTGAATGCGTTCTTGCGAATAGCGCAAGGCCGAATCATAGCAATCAAGCGCTGCTCCGATGGCGCCCCAAGCAATACCGTAGCGTGCTTTCGTGAGGCAAGAGAGCGGGCCTTTGAGCCCTTGAACGCCTGGCAGCACGTTTTTCTTGGGTACGCGCACGTCTTCAAATACGAGTTCGCCGGTTATACTGGCACGGAGGCTCCATTTGCCGTGGATCTCGGGCGCGGAAAAACCTTTCATGCCTTTTTCGACGATCATGCCGATGATTTTTCCTTCTTCGTTTTTGGCCCAAACGACCGCGATGTCGGCCACCGGAGAGTTGGTGATCCACATTTTGGAACCGTTTAGGATATAAGCATCTCCGTCGTCTTTTATGTTGCTGAGCATGCCGTTTGGGTTGGAGCCAGCATCGGGTTCGGTAAGGCCGAAGCAGCCGATGAGTTCGCCAGCGGCCAATTTTGGCAGGTAGTGGCGGCGGTGTTCCTCAGAACCAAAGCGGTAAATGGGGTACATCACCAGCGAACCCTGCACAGAAGCCATGGAACGTATGCCAGAATCGCCGCGCTCCAATTCCTGCATGATAACGCCGTAGGCGATCTCGTCCATGCCACCGCAGCCATATTCGGCAGGTAAAGAAGGTCCAAAAGCGCCAATTTCGGCCAGGCCTTTAAACAAGTGGGTAGGGCATTGGGCGCGGTTGGAGTAGTCTTCGATGATGGGGCTGACTTCGGATTTCACCCATTGGCGCACGGCATCGCGGGCAAGCAGGTGTTCAGAACTGAGCAGTTCGTCTACGCCGTAGTAGTCGTGGTGCTGGTAGCGGTCTTCGCGGGCGGTGCTGGGCTTTTGCATGATATTGCTCAGGAAAAGTATTGGTTAGGTAAAAATCGAGGGCAAAAGTAAAGAAAGTTGTTCGGGCAAAACGAACTGGAAGCAGTACTGGCAGAATTTTGACAGAATATAATTTTCGAGGAATACTGAAGGAAGCTTTGAAATAGAATTAATCTTACATTTGCACTTAATCACTTTTCTATCATTCTTTTACCGCATGACACTTAGACAAGTGTCTTACAACACAACGGCTATGAAAAATTTTCCGCAGAACTCGATGAGCGTCCTGCTCGCAATTGCCTTCCCTGTACTAATGATGGCACAAAACAACGGGCTTCACTATGAAGTAAACCGCGTTTATCCCTATTTATCTGTTTCAAATGAACAGTTGAAAGCAGCCAATAGCATCGCCGAGTTTAATCGGCATTTTAAATCCAGTTGGATTCGGTCGTATGAATCGGTTACTGTTTTTACCTCCATTCAGGGCAAATTGCAACAATCGGTGAGCAACTCAGATGTGCTCACCCCAGCCCAAAAAGACAACTTGAATCGTGTGGATGCTGGCACAGAGATTTCAGTGGTGGTTCGGTATTTACCGGAAAACACTTTGCAACACAATGATATTCAGGAATTTGATTTTACATTTTCAGTTAACCCCGACTACGAGGCAAGTTTTGGAGGAGGCCCAGAAGCCTTAATGCAGTATCTGCAAGAAACGGCCATTAAGTCCATTCCGGCAAATCAATTTCAGGGCTTTGATATGGCGGCAGTCAAGTTTACGGTGAGCCAAACGGGCGATATTGTGGAGGCGAGTATGTTCCAGCCCACTAAATCGGCGGAAATGGACCAAATTTTATTGGAAACCATTCGCCAAATGCCCACTTGGAAGCCAGCCACCTATGCCGACGGCACGACCGTACAACAGGAATTTGCCCTCACCTTGGGCAACATGGAAAACTGTATGGTTAATTTGCTGAATATCCCCAGGGATTGAAGTTTTGTAGATTTGTTCACCACTCCCAACCTTCCAGCCCTTCCAATGGTTCGGTTTTGATCTTGAGTTTGGTCTCCACGCGTTGTTTTTGGCGTTCTAGTACGAGCCGTGCCAGTCCGATGTGTGGCGGTTCCGGCGCATTGGGATGCATAACGGGGCGGATTTTCTCTTCCAGCACATCCAGGCGGTAAAGCAGGCTCATCAGATAATCCTGGCGATTTATGAGCATCTCTTCGATACGTTCGGCGAGAAGGGCGAGCAACTCGGCTTCGTCGGCGGGGGGCGGTGCAGATTCGAGTTCGAATGGGGCTCGGATCAGGTCGGTAGTTTGCTGTAATGCGTTGTCGGACATGGGGTAAAAGTACGGCCCCACTGTCGTAGATTACGAAGGTTTAGCCGCCGTAGTTAATCGAAGAGTACGAAGGTTTAGCCGCCGTAGTT
>JANMME010001120.1:0-4554 GCA_031373015.1 Saprospiraceae bacterium | reverse complement strand
CCAATGAAATCCCCATAGGTTTCTTGGCATTCGTTCCAAAGCTGCGGCTTCGTTCAACTTAATGCATCCGCAACCAAGCCCCTCGGCATCCGAAGTGGGGCAAATTTGTTCGGGGCTTGGTGGCGGATGCATTGCTAATAGTTGGCGGTAATCAAAGATACAAAATAAACTCAAAGTGTGCTATTTGAGGGTTTTACAGCGGCTACATTATTTATGGTTTTTTACAAACCAAGAACCCCTGATAAAATTACAAACAAATAGTTTGTTTTTTCAACTTAACTTTTTCAATCTGAATTATGCAAAAAACATATAGTGCATATTACAACTTGGGTTATTGGGGGCTGTTACTGATTGTACTGGCGTTTATTGGATTTTATGCGTCATATTTATCTGTAATATTTCAACCGAAAGCCTCAATCATCCATATTCATTTTGTATTGTTGACGCTCTGGATGATCATGCTTGTGACACAACCTTTTCTCATAAAATATAAAAAACAGTCCCTGCACAGAACATTGGGCAAAATAAGTTACGTGCTTGTTCCCCTTGTTTGGATTTCTAGTTTCTTGATGATTCGTTTTACCTATTATCGGGATATTGATCAATTAAGTCAGGATGCTGCACAGGGTTTGAATAATTTCAACCACAACCAAATATTACAGCAGGCTGCGGAATTTAAGGCCCTTCCATTTATTTGGCTTTTATGGTTTTTTGTATTCTATATCCTTGCCATTATCAATAGGCGCAAGCCGGGCATCCATGCAAGATACATGGTGGCGACTGCATTGTCCCTGCTTGGCCCCATTATCGACAGAATCGTTTTTAATCTGGAATTCCTGGAAAAGCTTGGAACTTATATACCACTTTTCTCCATAGCATTTCTCCTTGCGGATTTCGTGATCGCCACACTTTTAGCGAAAGATTATAAAAACAAACTTCCGACCAAAACTTTATGGACTTCTTTGTTCATTCTCATAATAGGGCAGTTGCTTTATTTTACGACGTCAGACACTGTTGGATGGCAATACCTGATGACTTTTATGATGAATTCCAAATAGTTGCCGCTATGTCCACCCATCCCTGTCGCAGTTGGGTTGGATGTGAGAAAATCACACTCAATAGATTTTCAACCATTTTAAAAATTTTAGTATGAAAGCAAAAATTATCATAGCAATTTTTCTGATGGGTATATCACATCAATTAATTGCCCAAGCTTACCGCAATGGTTTATATATCCCGCTTGAATTTCAAAAAGCTTATGAGAAAGGCACACGAAAACCAGACGGTAGTGTATCATACGCTTACTGGCAAAACAGATCTGAATATAAATTAAAAGCTAGAATTGATCCGTATAAAAAGTTGCTCTACGGTGAAGCTACAATAACTTATTATAATGACAGTCCGGATACATTACGTCAATTGACCTTTCACACATACCACGATTATTATAAGCCAGGCGCAGCGAGGCAGGGTTTTTTTAGCAAAGACAATTTTCCAGCCACTGAAGGTGTAAGCATTGACACACTCCTCGTAAACAATGAAAGTATTCATTTGAATAATTCAGACAGATTAACACACAATGGAACATATTATGACCTCTCTTTAAAAAAGCCACTAGCACCTAAAGGTTCCATTCAAGTTCAGATTAAATGGCATTATTCAATTCCCGGAAAGGGTTTTGAGCGCAGTGGTGCAATTGACAGCACCTCAATGTTCATTGCTTACTGGTATCCTGAAATGGCTGTATACGATGATATTGACGGATGGGATAGAATTGTATATAACGCTGCAACAGAATTTTATCACGATTATTCTGATTATGAAATTGAAATTGAAGTGCCCAATAATTTTATAGTATGGGCATCTGTAGCGCCAACAAATGAAGATGAAGTATATTCAAACACGGTGCGTGAAGGATTAAGTAAAGCAAAGAAAAGCGCTGAACCTATACAAGTATATTCGAAATATGATTTTAAAGCATTTTCTTCAGGCAAAATGTTGAAATGGAAGTACACAGCAAAAAATTTCCCCGATTTTTCCTTTGCTCTAAGTGACCATTTTGTTTGGGATGCCTGTATGTATAAAGATTCATTGGGCGAATATTTTATAAGTACTGCTTATCCTGAAGATCACCCTTCGTTTAAACAGTGGTTGAAAGCCTGTGGCGAAAATTTAAAAATGTTTCATACTGAGTTCCCACGCTATATGTTTCCATCCAAGTACTTTACAATTTTTAATGGGATGCAGGGAGGAGGTATGGAATTTAGTGGAATGGTAAATAATGAAGCAATAACTTCAGTGCAATTGGAGCAGGGGACCGGAGTAAAGATGAGTGATTTTGATGCAATTCGGTTAGCCACCGGTCATGAAATGTGCCACATGTATTTTCCATTTATGATGGGTACTCATGAAAAAAAATATGCGTGGATGGATGAAGGAATGGCTTCTTTTGTGTGGCGGTTTTTACACTTGGATTCCGAGATCAAACTTGATCAATCTTATATGGCGTCGCAAAGCATAGCGCCTGTTATGGTGCCGAGTCATCTTTTGCAAAACAGCTCAATAAATTCTTATAATGTATCATACTATTCCTATTTTTCATTGTACCAGCTTCTCGGTAAGGATTTATTTAATAAATGTTTAAAAGAGTATATGGATACATGGAAATATAAGCATCCCACTCCCTTCGATTTTATGTTCACATTTAATAAAGTATCCGGCACAGACCTTGACTGGTTTTGGAAAAAGTGGTATTTTGACTGGGGCTATATGGACATTGGTATAAAAAGTTTTAAGGATAATATATTAACCGTAGAAAATTTTGGTGGAAGACCAATGCCATTCACTATACAAATAAATTATGTCGATCAAACATCATTACTTGAAGAAGTGAATCCAGTTGTTTGGACGGATGAATCTATATACAGAAAAAAAGTTGATACGAAAAAGGAAATTGCCTCTATTGAAATAAAAATCTTAGCGAATGGTGATGCTGTGGAATACAATAATATGCTTACAATTAAAAAAAGATAAAACAGACTCAATTTACCGCTATCTGGCAAAAACTGTTTTAAACTCAACTAAATCAGAATAAAATGGCAAAGAAAATTCTATTAACCTTCGCAGCAATCATGCTTGTCGGTTTTGCTTTTGCTCAATATCCGCCCGTATTTAAAGGAAGCAACTACGGAAATAACCCTAAAGCAGGTCATTATGCTGATGTACGAGGCTTTAAAATGTATTATGAAATTTATGGTAAAGGCGCACCTTTGCTTTTAATTCATGGCAATGGCGGTTCGGGTAATAATTTTTCGGCGCAAATACCCTATTTCTCAAAGCATTATCAAGTCATCCTGGCCGATAGCAGGGCACAAGGAAAATCCTTAGACCCAAGCGACTCTCTCAGTTATGAAATGATGGCAGAAGATTTCAATGCCCTTTTGGATACATTGCACATCAAATCGTGCAATGTCATTGGTTGGAGCGATGGTGGAAATAACGGGTTGCTTTTAGCCATTCATCATCCGGATAAAGTGAAAAGATTGGCAATTACAGGTGCTAATATATGGATAGATTCTTCTGCAATTGCAAATGACATTGTTTCTGTTGACCCATTGGGACCTTTGTATAAATCAGAACAAACACCCGAAGTGAAAAATACAATTAAAGTAACCAAACTTTTGTTCATGTTACCCAATATTTCACTCAACCAATTAAAAACTATTAAATGCCCAACACTTGTTATTGGCGGCGACCATGATGTAATTCTTCCAAAACACACCTTGTTGATTGCAGAATATATTCCACAATCTACCTTATGGATATTGCCAAATTCAGGGCATTCAACCTTGATTCATTATAAAAATGAATTCAATAAAACTGTATACGATTTCTTTAAGAAGCCTTATCGAATTATTACAGGGATGAATAGGGTGAACTGGTAACTCAAAAGAATTTAGATTACTACTGCCCTGATTCATTACGTATTGAAGCCCTCAACATATTTAACAAAGCCGGTAATATCATTCACATTGAGGAGTTGATTCCAGAGAACAACTTGCGAGGTTCATTTATTATGGAGGGGGAGAATAGCGATATTGAAATAAGTTTTACACTTACACCAGAAAACCCACCATTGATACAAGAATACAATATTAAAAAAAGGTAAGCAGCTACTAAATAAAATAAAACCGCCAACAATCCACTGCCTATCATGCCTTCCTAAGCGTCGGCACGTCGTCAGTGGTAACGTTCCCTGCAATTGAAATAATATTAAATAACTATAAATATGACAAAGCCTGCCCAAGTACGAGATTTTGTAAAAAGTGGTAGTATTGGAGAAGCTATAGAAGTTCTGCTTAAACTAGCAGAGGAAACAGGTGATAGAAGCCAGTTAGATGCAACTCTTCTTTTGAGTGGTCAATACCAAAAATCATGGAAGGAGCAGTTATTAAATTTGGATAAAAACCCATATCTCCTCAATCAATCTGCAAATGCTTGTTTACAAGTCCTTAATCAGATTGAAAATGATTTACCAATTGATTTACAAAGTGT
>JANMME010001116.1:0-2962 GCA_031373015.1 Saprospiraceae bacterium | reverse complement strand
AGCCCGTTGCCGGGCTTTCCCCCCCAAAGAACCGGACGTGCGGCTTTCACCGCATCCGGCTCAGGCCTATCACAACGCCCCGCTCAAGGGGCGCGGCATCCCGGTGCTTTTCGCTGTGCGATTGGCGGCTAAAAAAATTTCAGTCACCCGCCGCACGACGGACATTTTTGGCGGTCAGCGAAAGATACAGAACATTTTACAACGCCTTCATCTTTCTGTACCGCTTGTTCCGGTATGCCTCGGCGATACGCACTTGCAGGGACTTGACCGGGCGCGTGACTTTGCCCCAATCGGCAAGGTGCCATGCTTTGTCCCCGGTGACGGACGCATTGCCCAGCCCCGGCATCACTTATGATTTGGGCAGCGCGGGGAGGGCATCTGTGTGCTTTCCGTCCATGGTGGATGGATTATAGATTTTTTTTCACCATGTCTTCTACAAGTTCTCTCGTCCCGCCATCGGCGGGACGGAAGTGGGCTGTCTTTCGACCGGGAGCATGTCACATAAACATTTCTTGCACAACGGTTTATGTTCACTCCCTGTCCGACCCGTTACAGGCCGGCATTCGCCTTTTCCGTCATCCTCTACCCGCAGGGGCGTTGTCGGGGATTGCTCCCTTTCTACTCCCTTCGAGGCTATCTTGCGACCGCCCTCCGATGAGACCCCTACGGGCTTACCGCGTTCCGCTCAGCATACAATGGTTGGTTTAGCGACCTTCTCTACCCCGGGGGAATTTTCCGCCCGACCGTCGTCGGGAAGCGACTGCAAGCCCTGAGCTGCCGAACCGGGCTACCGTACCCCTTGATTCTTTATCCTTGGCGTTTCCGCTCCCCATACAAAGGGGCTGCGTACAATGCTCTTTTCGCCAAGCCTAGGTAACGAGGCATCTGACAAAGGTTCACGTCCGTTCCGCTTGCCAACCGTTCCCTGCCCCGCACCGCCCGGCATTGGCAGGTTTCGCCGCCCCTCGCGGTTTGGCCTTATCGCGCTGTCCACTTTGCAGCGGACTTTGCAGCGGGCTAATTCTTTTCGTCAGGCTTCGTACCAAATCGTTGCCAATAGAGCACGCTGACGTGGGAAACCAATTGCAGTAAATTGGGTAAGGTCTCTTTGACAATCATTATTGCAAGTTGTTGACCGTCAGAGCCTTACAGTATGTTGAGCGACTTTCGCGTCGCACCATGGAAGCGTTAGTTGGGCGATTTTATTTATTAGCCTGACTTTCAATGATTTGTAAAATTTGCTCCTCTGATGATTTCAGATATTTAGCAATCGTCTTTGCGGGAACTCCGTCTTTGTGCATTTCTAATATTACTTCTATTCTTTCTTCCTCTTTCGCCTTTTTTATTATTTCTTTCGCTTCTATTTCTATTGTGTGGTTTCGACTTGCAATGCTCATCAAGTGTAGCAAATACTTATCGTATGCAACTCGCTCCTTTTCCGGGAGTTTCATAGTATCCAATTTCTCGTTCGCTTCCTTCAAACCTTTGGCTGAAAACGAAGGCTTGATTTCTGCGTTCTTCAAAAAGTAAATCCACTCGTCCAGTCTGTCATTTATCCTGTTTCTGAATTTCCCAGTTTTGATTACCCAATACTCTGGGTAAATCTCGTGGACGCTATTCTTTTGATAAACCTCAACCTGTTTGTCAGACAGTCCAAGAATATCGCCCTTATGGATGCCTTTGAAAACAGTCGTGCCGTGATAAACATAGTCTTTTCCTTGCCCCAAGTCAAAATAGGCAATGGTGATAGAAATGACCTTTTTCACTTGGGCGTAGGCTGAACCCTCCTTGATATGTTCCGTGATGGCTTTTGATGCGCCAAAAAGCATCCGATGAAAGTAGTCGTACTCCTGCGTATTTTGAACTTCGATGATGACGAGTTCACTCCTTTCGTTCTCCACGAGAATATCCACTCGGTTGAACTTGTCGTCCTCCGTCTCCTTGTTACTCTCGCTGTCAAGAACTTGCCTTATTTTAACTTCTTCACCGAGTAACTCCGATAGGAAGCCTTCTAGAATGTCGAAGTTGGCTTTATGGCGAAGCATCTTTTTCATCGCCCAGTCGAAGCGGACTAATTTTTTTGCCATTTCAATTAAAATTTGTCCCAAAGTTACGAAAAATGGCACACTCCGGCATCAAAAGGCTGTTTTCACTTGCTTGATAAGAAACTTACTTCTTTTCTTCTTGAACATCTAACGAGTTTGAACTTTCACGAACGAATGCATATGACCGTGGTTGAGTAGTTCTTGCTTCATCAAAAAAGACAGTTACGCCAAGTTGGTCGCTGCCAGCGAGTTCAGCATGTCCCCAGATTGGAAACGATACAGGTTTTTTATTGCCCGTAATCATGGTGCCAGCAAAACTTCCAGAATTCCCATCCATTTGACCACGACCTTGAACAATCCAATTTTCCATTGAGGAATAAGTTCCTTCCATTCGTATGAAGAAAGTGTCTTTAATCGTAGAAACATCACAATGAAGCATTAAATCTCCATGAGGTTTCCACACTCCACCAATTTGAGAATATTTTTTAAAGAATTTATCCTGAATTGGGTCTTTTAGCAAGTATCCTCCAATTAGAGAAATTAGGGCAACTATTATCAGATACAGCCCTTTTACATGTTCAGTTCTGGTTGATTCTGCCATATTATTATTATTTTATGTTTTGATATTGCCCAACGTTTGCACTCCCGAATGTGCCGCCCTGCGTTGGCTTTTGCGGGTTGGGCTTTGGGCGGCATTTTCGGGAGTGCGGTGTTGAACAAAGCCTACGGCAACTGCTCCGCTCTAATCGCCTTTTGATTCGAATAAAGGTACAATAGTCTTTTATCTTAGCGCATCTTTTCACTATAAAATTTTGCGCGACATGCCAAAAAAAAATTAGCGGACTGGCTTCAGAGCAAGGCCTTTGAAGCGTCCCGGGATTCGTTCACCGAAGTGTTGACCCGGCTACGGGAATACA
>JANMME010001097.1:0-4363 GCA_031373015.1 Saprospiraceae bacterium | reverse complement strand
TGTAAAATCTGCGTTCTACATCTGTGTAACATCTGCGCGAAACCCCTGCGTGAAATCACCCCAATTCCCATCCCCACAATATCTCCGCCACCCGCTGTGTCCCAGCCGACAGATAGCGTCGGTAGGTGCTGAACGACATGTTCAGGAAGTCCGCAGTCTTTTCCTGACTTCCTACCGGGTTCACAAAGGAGCGGTACAACACGCGGTGATATTTCCCATCCAGAAGCGATTCTTCGATTTCTTTGACAACCGCGAGGATTTTTTCTTTCAAAAAAGCGACCCTTTCAGCATCGGAAGCATCCGAACCTGCAGTGCTCACGACCATTTTGGAGCGTACTAAAGGGTTCTGAATCAATTGGTTGTTGTTGTGAAAATGCCGCAACGCCTCGGCCACGCTTTCGCTGAATTCGGTTTCACTCAGCACCACCACCTGCATTTGCTGCGATTCTGCCTCCAAATCCGAGATGTTGCCCGTCTCTCGTTTGCCAAGCAGGTCGAGCCATGCGAGCGGCGGTCGTACACGCCAATCGTGCATATAAAAACCGAAAGGTGTGCCGTTGGTGCTGAAATCCAGGTCTGGCAAATGAGAAAGATCACCGTATTGCATCACGGGCTTCCAGTATTCGGGCATCACCACTTCAAGGAAACTGACCGCCAAACCCGGCGTGAAATAATGCTGCACAATAGAGAGGAAAATGCTGCTTTGAAGTGCCGACACCTGTTGGTGGGTGTCCTTTGCCATCCACATTCGGAATATAGCAGTCTGCTCGCCTTGACGGAGGTGCAAGTTTTTTGCTTGATAATCAAGGACTTTTTGCACCACGGGGTCAGCCAATTTCTTTTCACCCGTCAATTCGTGGCCATTTATTTTAAGCACAAAAGCATTGGCTTCTTTGCGTCCGTCGCGCCAAACCCAGATTTGGGCGGCTGGGTATTTGGACCAAAAATCAAAGGCCGTCAGACTTTCCTCGCCCTCCAAATGCAAAACCATATCGCGCAGCACGGGCAAATCGTTCGAGTTTGCCACATCCACCCAGAAACTCCCTGTCTCTTGCCATTCAAAAAATGGTTTGATAGCCGGGATGGTACGGTGCAGGAAAATCAAGTCGAACAACACTTTGCGCTGCGCCTCACCGCTTACCTCTTTTAGTTTTCGGTGGTAATACTGGCGGCTGCGGGCATGGAGTTCGGTGTTCCAGTCGGGGTGTCGCCATTTCAGGTCAGCACAAAGCGCCTCGCGGGCGATATCGTGCGGGTAAATGCCCTCGCGCCCGATGCTGATAAAGGAAAGTCCGCACATCCAACTGAAAAGTTCGCTCGCATCTTCCACGCCCATCACCTCGGCTAGGAGCGATTCGGTGAGCAAATTCACGATGCTGCACACCTCCAAAGCCGCCCGGTGCATGGGGCTGGGCACCTGACGCACAAAGAGTTGCAGCAAAGTGCGCACCACATCGGGCGACTCATCGGGCGTGAAATTCTTGTCGGGATATTGCTCGTAGATGTCCGCGACCACCGAAAGTGCGAGCGGGTGCCCGTGGGTAAAATCGAGGATGGGCTTTATTTTTTCCTCCGGCAAATTCCTTCTTCGCAAATACTCTTCGCTTTCAGCATCGGAAAAGCTGCGCAATTGCACCGTCCGCATCAGTATTTTCCAACCAGCATCGCTGAGCCAGGAGACCGAGGGGGCATTGCGCCCACACATCACGGTGAGCATATTAGAGGGGAGATTGGGCAGGAAATCCGTGCGCACCCAGTCGTCTATAGGGCTGATTTTTTCGTAGGTGTCGAGAAAAAGCACGGTGCGGCCCTCCAATTGTCCAAGGGCTTCAAAAACGTCTTGACCGGCGTGGATAGATTTTCCAAGACTATTGCGCACGGCTTCCAAAAAAGCGGAGGGGTGTGCGTCTACCTCGCGGGCATCGAGGGTCAGGTGCCGGACTTTGTGCTCCCCGCAAATCTCGGTTAGGTGTTTAAGGAGGGTGGTTTTGCCCTCTCCTCCTGCCCCGTAGATATAGAGCAGGATAAACTCAAAATCGGATGCAGTGAGTTGGCTTTCAAACAGTTGAATCTCTTTTTCGCGCCCCACAAAAGAGCGGCGACGGGCCTTGGCAAGTAAGTCGGCGATGGAAGCCATGATTCAAGCAAGATTGTACGCAGAAAGGATTTGTGGGCGAAAAATAGGGAGAGATGGGGGGATTGTGGGGATTTATTTGAAGTGGTTTAAATCTCTATGCCTCGATTTTGCAATTCCTGTTTCACTGATAAAATATTAGGATGTTCCTCTGGCAACACTGCCAATAAGATCGCCAATGACTTTTACCGGGATTGGGTGGAGCAATGATGTAGGTGGGTTGCATTTGGGAAAGGCATGATTTCGGCAGCGAAGAAACGGAAAATTATTTCAGGCTCATCAACTGCCCCTCCGGGTGTATGGGCAATATCTCGTTTCGCGCAGGATGGACATACAAATCCATCTCTTCCAATGGGATCGCTCCAAGCAAGGGTTCGCTGTCGCCTGAAAGCAATAGCGCACTCGTCATAGAATAACGATCAAACAATTTGACAATGATGGGGCCAACGATTGGAAGTCTTACCCTCGTGCCATCTGCCAATATAGAAGGTCGGTAATCATAAATCTCCAGCCCCAAAGCATGCTGGATTTCTTCGTTGATGGCCATTTGCACCGATCCGGTATCCACCATTGCATTGACGGTGACTTGCCGAATCTCGTCCTCGCCAATTCTATTGCGGCGGCAATCAGAGACATCTTCGCTATTTTGGATGATAATGTTTGCGTAGGTAAGGCCCATGATGCGGTTGTTTTGAATTTGATTTGTTGAAGTGTAATGAAAAGCGTGCGGTCGTCACAAACTTTAGTACAAAATTAATGAAAATTTTGGGACAAGTCAAGTTGTGAGGTGGAACGCGGATGACGCGGATTTTCAAACGCGGATTCAATCAATAGAACTGAAAAATCCGTGTCTTATCCGTGTCATCCGTGGCCCATCTGAAACGGATTCAATCCACAAACCAGAAAAATCCGTGTCCCATCCGTGTCATCCGTGTTCCATCTGATTAACGTTGCACAAGAACTCTTCTCGAAACCATTTGGCCGTTAAAATCGGCAGTCACAACATACACGCCGTTGGGCCAAAGACTGGCATCGAAAATATATGATTGCCCGGCAGGTCTTTGTGCACTGGTCACCCTTTGGCCCAAAGCATTGAAAATTTGCAAAAATGATGGAGCCTTCAATGTTTCCCAACGAATCTCCAGTTGGCTTGAAACGAGGTTGGGGCTTGTCCAAAAACCGATTTCGTTTTCTGCATCCCGCGTACGCGTCGTACAGTTCAGATTGACCGTCAAGGTTTTATCTCCATCCAACACCACATCCTGCTCTTTTATCGAATTCCCGCAAGCCACCCGGAGGCGATATTTCCCCTTAAATCCACGCAGCGTGACATTGCCAGAAGCAGTTGTCTGGGCAGAGGCATTTGTCCACCATTGATGGAAAACCTGGTCAATGAAGGCCTCGCCACTGGGTTTGAGCGACCAGTCAGCGTTAAAAATCGGCGCATTGCTCATCCAGTGCGCGCCATCCCAAAAGCCCCACATCAGGAAGCCTTTCAGACTGGGGTTCGCGAAGGTGATGGTGAGAAAATCGCGCATATATTGGGCCTGGGTCTGTGGCGGTACTAAATCACTGATGTCGTATTCGCTCACTTTTGCCTCCAGACCGTAGGTTGCCCAGAAGTCATCGTAGATTTCTTTCACACGCGGAATACCCGTGGGCGATGCTCCTATATGCCCTTGAAAACCAATGCCTTCCAAGGGTGCGCCCACTGCCAAAAGTTCGTCAATGCGGCTTTTCCACAGTGCAATACCGTTGCCGGGCGAATCGCCTTGCTCAATGGCCACATAGTCGTTGAGGTACAACTTTGAATTGGGTGCGAGCGAATCGGCCTGCTTGAAAATTTGGGCGTACAGTTCACGACCCGTGACATAGCCCGGAGTTCCCGCCAGCGCGTTGGCGTAGTCGTTGTTCTGGGTGATCTCATTGAGCACATCCCAATCTTCCATTTCCGTGCCAATGCCGGGATATCCGAGAATGCTTTTGAGGTGATTTCGAATGCGGTTGCGGAGGTAGTTTGGGTTGCCTTGATTGGGCTCGAGATCAGGAGGAGAGTAACCCCAACCCGGCCAAACAAGGTTGTGGCCGCGGATGCTAATGTCATGATCTTTAAGCCATTGCACCGCAACCGATATCTCTGGCCAAGAGCTGTACCAATGCTGTTCCCATGCAGGCCATTTAAGATCGTTCTCAAAAACGACTTCATTGAAACCGTGTCCAGCACCGTCC
>JANMME010001072.1:0-2171 GCA_031373015.1 Saprospiraceae bacterium | reverse complement strand
CGGGAATGAAAAAAAGGGCAATACCCACCATGGATTTTGCCTCAAAAAGCCGTTTTTGAAACTGGAAATGGACGAAAATGCGCCGATGTAAAACAAATGTGCCAGCAAGAAAGCGGCCAGCCCGAGCAGAAAAAATATCCCACTGGAAAACATCAGGAGCACATCGCCGATCGTGGAAAACACCAGCGCACCCAGGACGGCTTTTCGAAGGAAAGAATACTCGCCCCGCTGGTCCGTAGCGACGATCAGCCACACGGCCAACAAGGGCATAAGCAGCGGCTTGGTGGCGAAAATCAGGGTGTTGTTTGCTAGGGCGATGCCTAAAAGATGGAGCAAGGCGACAGCGAAAAAAGCAAGTAGTAGCAGGTTTTTCATAAAAAACAAACCTCAGAGGCGAAGAGACGCAAAGTGTTGATTTTCAAACGCTCCGCGCCTCTGCGGTAAAAAGCCAACATAAGCCCCTCAATTTTCCGCTTCAAGCAGATCACTGTCTTGCGGGTCAGGGTAGAAGACCTCTACTTTTTCGGTGGTGAGCTTGCTTAATGGAATGATGATGGCGCGCTCGGAGGTCTGCAAGATCATAGAAGTGCTGTCAATCATGACCACTTTGCCGCGCTCGCCAATAATGCGGACATCGTCGCCCACGCGCACTTTGTTTTTGTTGTAATAACTTGCCAGGTAATTGGAAACCAAGTCTTTAGAAGCAAGCCCGTAGCCAAACGCAAAGGCAAGTGCCCCCGCCCCGATGAGCACAACGAGGCTGGAGGAAATGAACTCGGTGTTGATTTTGGCTTGGGCAAGGGCACTGACGGCGATCGTCACAAACAGAAAATAGAAAACGATGGAGCCAATCATTTTGGCAGAAGCGACGCCCAGCGACTGACAAAGCGTAACCACGGCCCCTTGCACCATGTCGGCGAAAAAAAGTCCCAACATGAACACGACCGAGGCCGTGAGCAGGGAGGGCAGGTAGTTCATCAGATCGGTGAAAAGTTGGGTAATGGCCTGTACGCCAAGTGTTTCGGTGGCAGCGATGATGAAGATGAGCATCATCATGTAATAGACAATCTTGGCGATGATGGCCGAAAGTTTGTCTTTCAGCACACCTGTACGTTGCACCAAATCAATATCGTCGAATATTTCGGCCAGGCGGTCCACCCCGATTTTTGCCAACACCTTACTCAAAATCTTTCCCACGGTGCGCGACACCAACCAACCCACAAACAGGATCGTGAGTGCCCCAATGAACTTTGGGAAAAACGCTGAGAACTGTGCAATCAATTGAGCAACAGGGCCAGAAACAGGAAGAGAGTCCATTATTATTACGTCGAAGAAGATTGTTTGCGAAAGTCAGTTTATAGGGGGCTCGGAGCGGATGGAGCGGGAGGCTTCCGCCAGTCCATGTTGGTACGCGCATTTCGGCGGGTAACTTTTTTCAGGCAAGGCAAATCTTCCCCTCCCACCAGTCGTACGACGACTTGTAGTGCATTGGGTACAAACACTTCGATGACGTTGCTAAACAACGACAAAGTGCCGACATGCTGCGAAATGCGATCCTCCAGTTCAGGAGGCAACATGGCTTCCCGCTCTGCTTGCAATTTTTTTAGGCTATTGTCCATAGCGACCCTTTTTTATGCGCCGAAGGCAAGGCGCGTGATAAATCGGTTGGTATTAAAATTGGTTTATTGGTTTCTTAGTGGATTTTTTACCCGCCGTCGTCAAAGCGCAGGAGGAAACATTTACACTCCAATCGGTTCTGTGCCAAACATATCTTCATAAATACCTTGGGCTTTCATTTTGGCACGCATGATCTGCATTTTGATGGCACTTTCAGTTTTGTTCAACACTTCTCCAATTTCCTTGATAGACATGTCGTCCGTGTATTTCATATCGAGGATTGCCTTATCGCCCACAGGCAGCTTGTGCAGCACTTTTTCGAGTCGGTTGACTTCCATTTCCAGAATCACACTGTCTGGAATATTCACATCCGTTTCTGTGCCCATCCGACCCATGTCTTCCGTAAAAATCAATATGTTTTTCTTTTTCTTGCGAATCAGGTCAATGCAATAATTATAGGTGATAGAATACACCCAAGTCGAAAATGAAGATTGTTCGGTGAACTTCGAAAGGTTCAGCAGTACTTTGATAAACACGTCCTGCGTTGCATCGCG
>JANMME010001051.1:0-3202 GCA_031373015.1 Saprospiraceae bacterium | reverse complement strand
CCGGTACTTCATCGCCGCCAAGGTGTACGGTGCTGATAGGCGCCCCTGCTTCCCGGTACATGTCAAGTAATTCATCCAGCACCTTCTCAACAAAAGTGTAAGTGGAATTCAGCCCAACACAAACCACATTGTCATTGTAGTATTGGACAGACGCGTAGGTTGAACGATCCTCCAGATCCGTTAAAAGGTATTTATCGGCAGCTTCGGTTAGTCCTTCTTTCAGGAGGCGTTTGCGCCTGATTTCCATTGCCTTAACCGCAGCGCGTGCATGACCGGGCAGTTCAATTTCCGGAATCACCTCTATATGGCGTGCTTTGGCGTAGGTCAGGATCTTGATGAATTCAGTTCGTGAATAATGCCCCGAACCCCAGGAGGCGTCAACTTCGGGCCCTGAACCAAGTGCGGGGTGCAAAAATTCGGCTTCCGAAGTGCTGTGGCCACGTCTTGAGCCCATTTCTGTCAATTCAGGAAGGCCCGGTATTTCAATTCTCCAACCCTCATCATCACTAAAATGAAAGTGCAACTTATTCATTTTGTACAAGGCCATTACATCCAATAATTTCAGGATCTCCTCCGCAGGTTGAAAATTGCGCGCCACGTCTACATGCAGTCCACGGTAGGCGAATCGGGGTCCATCGTTCACATACAGGCTAGGTATTTTGATGCTGGGCAATGGTTTTTGCCACAGTTCAGGGGGCAATAAGGTCATCAAAGACTGCATACCATAAAAAATACCTGCAGGAGAAGAGGCACTAATGACAATGCCGAATTCTTCCGAAATTTCAAGGCGGTAGCATTCTGGAGGGATTGGTATAGAGGACATTTTAAGCCTAATTCCCGGCTGGTGACTGTAACCAACCCTGATCTCGCTTTTATCTAATAAGGGTGATAAGGCTTTAACCAGCCATTCAGCCTCTTGTTGAAATGCCGAGTCTGCATTGATCACCACATTGGATTTTAGCAAGTAAGCGCCTTTTTGGTATTCAAACCAGGCTGGAGTGGGAAATATAGGCCTCAATGAATCAAGGGGCAAATCGGGTGTTGATGCATTCTGGCTAAAAACCCACTGGGGTGTCGCTGGAGGGGCCTTGTCTTCCGGTCCGCGCAACAATCGTTCTGCATGGGCCGGCGACACCACCTTTACCGGAGCCAATGCATAACCTTTCTCTGGCTGTGCATCAAAAACGACATAAAAGCCATTGGGCGCATCCGTTTTGTTCAGTAGCCAAAGATCCGCTACGAGGTCTATTTCATATTTTCTGCCTGCTTGAACGCCTGGAAAGCCTGGCAGCGGCTTGCACCTAAACCAGTCCCCGCTTAAATGTTCTACTTCAAGTCCAAAAGGGCGCGAGTATTCCGGTTTTACAGGCCTTACGAAATTGAAATACAAGGCCCAGCCAGTATTCGGGAGGGCTTGTTTTCCTTGGTTTATGAGCCGCAACTTTGATAAAGCAAGGCTTTTCCCCTGATATTGGTTTTGAATCAATTCCCACTCTAACGTAAGCGCAGCAGGATCAAACAATCCTTTTTTCTGGGCCAGAAGCGGCAAGGAAATACAAGATAAAATGATGATAGTCAGTGTTTTGTACATAAAAAATTGCGTTTGTAGACTAGGTGCGGTTAAATTTATACTCCTTTCAATCCCTCTAAATCCTCCGGCGTATCAACCCCCAACGTCTCCCATTCCGTCACGCCCACCGCGATCCGAAAGCCATGTTCCAGCCAGCGCAATTGCTCCAAAGATTCGGCGATTTCCAAGGGGGTAGGGGAGAGGCCGGCAATTTCCATCAGCGCATCTCGCCGAAACCCGTAGAGGCCAATATGCTTGTAAAAATCCTGTTTCTCAAGCCAATATTCCGGCGGCACGCCCCGAACAAAGGGGATAGGGTGGCGGCTGAAGTAAATCGCCCCGACTTTTTCCGAAAAAACCACTTTCACCACATTCGGATTCGTCAAGAAATCCGCGCGCTCAATTTTCTTGGCCAACGTGGCAATAGAGGCGTTGGGGTTTTGCAACAAGGTATCTGCCAGTAAATCAATCTGTTGTGGCAGGATAAACGGCTCGTCGCCTTGTACATTTAGCACAATTTGGGCCTCTGAGTAATGCCTCGCCACTTCTGCACAGCGATCGGTGCCACTGGGGTGTTCTGGATTTGTCATCATAACCTCGGCCCCAAGTTCGCGAACATGACTAAAAATGCGCCCGTCGTCCGTGGCCACTACAACGCGGTCAACTTTCCCGGATTGGTTAACTTGTTCTAAAACCCGTTGAATCATGCTTTTTCCAGCAATATTGGCCAGAGGTTTGCCGGGGAAACGGGTGGAAGCCCAACGGGCAGGAATGACGGCGAGTATAAATTGACGTTGGATGTTGGACATTGGACGTTGGACGTTTTACCCGCCGTAGGCTTGCCGAAGGAGGGTGGACATTGGACCTTGGACATTGACCTTAAAGTGTTGAAAACCAAGGCTATTAGTAACCTAGTCCAATGTCTAATGTCAAAATGTCCAACAGTCCGTGTTAGATGCGTATTTTTGCGGCAGATTTCCCGTTGACCAATTCGATACATATATGAGAAAATCACCCCTTTTTGTACTGTTTTTGTTCCTTTTGTCGGCCTCGTTGCGGGCACAAGACGATCAACCGACCCCATTGCTTACTTCCCGGGACTCCATTTTGCTCACCGTGGAAGATGGGAAAAAATACATCCACCATCCCATCAAGCCAAAGCACACCCTGTTTTCCATTTCTCGTTACTACAACATCGGGCTTGAAGAACTCTTTGAGTTCAATCCCAGTTTCCGCGACGACCCGACCTTGCGGATTGGCGATCGTGTCAAGATTCCCATCCCAAACAAAGCCATTAAGCGCTACAAAAGTAGCAGCTTCGTGGCAACTGAGAACACTGGGATTTATTATGTGGTGCAGCAGGGCGACAACCTCTACCAGATATCCAAGCGCTACTTTGAAATGCCTGTTGACAGTATCGCCAAGCGCAACCGACTGAGAGACAACAGCATCAGGCCAGGCCAGCGCCTCCTGATGGGTTGGATGGGCACAGAGGGGTTTCATGCTGATTGGCGGCCTGTTCGCCCTGCCACCGAATCCGATGTGCTGAAAACGCAGTTCAACGAGGGAAAGAAGAACAAAAAGGAGACCTCTGCGCAAGGAGTTTGTTTTTGGCCCAAGGACAGCATGATG
>JANMME010001066.1:0-6033 GCA_031373015.1 Saprospiraceae bacterium | reverse complement strand
ATAGGATTTGTGCCCTAATACCAATCCTGTCGGTATTAGGGCACAAATCCTATAAAATCCTTTACAAATCAAGCAAATCCTGGTTCATATTTCAAATCCCTCCACCGCCGCCATAAAAGCCCCCGCCTTGATCCTCGTCTCGCGGAGTTCGTTTTCAGGTACTGATTCGTAGAGCAAGGTGGCACCTGCGGAGAACGAAAGCAACCCGTCGCGGATGTGAGCGGTGCGAATGGTAATGGCCGTGTTCACGTCGCCATTCAAAAGCAGCCAACCAATGCTGCCGCCGTAGTAGCCCCGCGTGTGCTGTTCAATTTCTTCAATGTATTGCATGGCCGCAATCTTGGGCGCTCCGGTCAAGGTGCCGGCATTCAGACTGGCGATGAGCGCGTCGAAGCCTGAATATCGAGGCTGGAGCTTCCCGCTCAGTTGCGCCACGGTGTGCGTTACATGCGAGTATTTCTCCACAATCCGATAGTGTTCAATGTCAATGCCGGGCTGGCAGATTCGCGCCAGGTCGTTGCGACCCAGATCAATCAGCATGTCCAATTCGGAATTTTCCTTGGGGTCGTTGAGCAGTTGCATCATCAATCGGTGGTCTTCAATGGGATCTTGCGAGCGGCGGATCGAGCCGGAAATGGGCCGCAGCGTGGCGCGTCCATTTTCATAACGGAGCATCATTTCAGGACTTGCCCCCAGCAAGGTTTCGTCGCCGAAATCAAAGAAAAAAAGGTAGGGCGAGGGGTTGATGGCTTTGTAGCGTTCGTACAGCGGAAGCAAGTCGCCGCTGACGGTGGCGGTAAGTTTTCGGCTGAGCACGATCTCCAGCAATTCACCTTCGTTGCAGAGTTGGATCCCGCGCTGCACTTGTTTTTTGAAGGTTTCGTCGTCGGGCGTAGCTACAAATTTCCCGATACGCAGCGACCCATCTGATAACTTGTAGTCGTCTGACAAGTGCGCTGCGCTCCAAGGATGAGTGTTTGTTTTTTGCAGCAAGCTTTCTAGGTCCTTCTGTGCGGCCTGCTCGTTTTCTCGTGTTACATACAAGGTGAGGTCTTGAGTCAAATGATTGAACAACAGGATGTTGTCAAATAAAAACAAGTGAAAATCCGGTTCGGGACAGGGTTTCTTGCGCTCCAGATCTTCGAACTGAAACACAAATTGGTAGGCCAGAGCGCCGTAAAAACCCATGAAATTTTTGTCGTCGGTTTTGAACGCCGCAAGCATTTGGCGCAGGGGCTGCACGATGTTTTGTCGTTCGAGCCGTGCCTCTTCTGCACCCTGAAAAGGTGTTTTTGGGATGCGCAGCAAAAGCCTCCCTTCCCGCTCGCTTTCGACAAAGGGAGCAAATTCCGTTTTTACAAAATCAAAAAAGATCGAGGCACGAGGGTCAAGTAAGCGTATGTCCAAATGCTCGTCTTTACCGACCAATTCCAGCGTTGGTTTAAAGCCAATTACCGAGAGCCGACTTGATTTGTCGGTCGCAGACGCAGATTCAAAAAGGCAGGTAGGGCCATCGCCTTTCAAATGGCGGTAGATCGGCAAGGCATCGGAGTAAGGCAGACGGGCGGTGGAGGTGTACATGGTTGGTTATGTGATTGGTTTATTCGAATATTTGATCTTGGTACTTAGTGGTTTTAGTAGGCTGTTAAAACAAAATGGAGCAAAGCGTCGGCGAAGCCGACACCATCCTGCATATCCTGTTCATCCTGTTAAAAAAAAACACACCGCTTGAATCATTGTACTGATACGGTGATGCAAAGGTTTTAAAAAAAATCCGGGGGCGCAAGGCCGGGCCAGATTTTTTTGGAAAAGAGGAGAAAAACATTAACTTTGTTGAAAATCAAACGCCCTTCAATGTCAAACGAAACTATCTACCGCTCCATTACCGATTGGGCCGAGGAAGACCGCCCTCGCGAAAAAATGCTCCTGAAAGGCCGCCAATCGCTTTCTGATGCCGAATTGCTCGCCATTTTACTTGGCTCTGGCACGGTTGGCGAAAGTGCCGTGAGTCTAGCACAGCGTGTTCTGGCTTCCGTAGAAAACAACCTTCACGAACTTGGCAAACGCTCCATCCTGGAACTCCAGCGGTTCAAAGGCGTGGGCGAGGCAAAGGCCATCAGCATTGCGGCTGCGCTCGAGTTGGGCCGCCGCCGTCAGATGTCTGACCTTCGAGAACGCCCGCGTGTGGCAACCAGCCGCGACGCGTTCAACGTCATTGCACCTTTGCTCACCGACCTTCACCATGAAGAGTTTTGGCTGCTTTTGCTCAATAAAGCTTGTGAGGTGTTTGCCAGAGAAAAACTCAGCACAGGAGGCTCTGCAGGTACAGTGGCGGATGTGAAATTAGCCTTTAAAATCGCGCTGGACGCACGTGCCTCTGCCATCATTGCAGTACATAATCACCCATCCGGGAATTTGAAACCAAGCGATGCAGATATTGATCTGACGAAAAAATTGAAGGAAGCGGGCAAGATCCTTGACCTTACCTTGCTCGACCACCTCATAGTTTCAGAAAGGGGGTACTATAGTTTTGCCGACGAAGGGGTAATTTGATGAAATTTGCCCCAAAATTCATACTACTGGATATTTTTCACGCAGATGTTACGCAGATGTGATACGCAGATGTCACACGGATAAATTCTGCGTAAAATCTGCGTAGTTTATCTGTGTAACATCTGTGTGAAATAAAAATGTCCAGTAGTATGCCCAAAATGTCACTTGTCGAAAGAATGGCTGTCTTTTCAGGCAATTATTTCACCAAACAGCAGTGCTTATGAATCAATATCTTACACACCTGGCGCTTTTCTCAGGATTCGCCACCCTGTTCCTCTTTTGCAAAACTGAAAACAATTGTCGCGAACTGGCCGGGCGATGGACCAACCATGAAGGACAGGTCTTTTCCTTTGAACCTGACGGTAAAGCGTTGTGGCTCATAAAGTTCGGGAGTCAGTATGATTCTTTCCCGTTTACCTACCGCTACGATTGCACGGCAAAAATACCAACGCTTGATTTGATGAATTTCAAATCAGGCCCCCTCGTGGGTAAAACCCTTTTTGGTATTGTAGAATGGAGCAGCGACTCGGTTTTTCGCTTCGATGCCGAATCAGGCACTTCCAGCGATGCAAGGCCAGCCAGCTTCAATGCCGAACATGCGGAGCGGTATTTTAGGGAATAGGGCGGATTGGATATTAGGATATTGGGATATTAAGATATGTAACTGTTTAGGATGGAACACGGATGACACGGATAAGACACGGATTTTCACAGATTTTTGTGCAATCATCCAGAAATCTGTGCAAATCCGTGTCTTATCCGTGTCATCCGTGTTCCATCCTAAACAGTTACATATCTCAATATCAAAATATCCAGATTAAGCCTGTGCCACGGGAGCCCCAAAATTCATCGGTGGCAGGGGCTGATCGGGCTCTTCGATTTTGCCGAACTGCATTTCAAATTTCTGAACGTTGTCGCGCAGGGCATAAAGCAGCCGCTTGGCATGTTGTGGCGTGAGTACGATGCGTGCCTTCACCTTCGCCTTTGGCAAGTTGGGCATGAGTCGGATGAAATCCACCACAAACTCTGCGTTGGAGTGCGAGATGATAGCAAGGTTCGAGTAGATGCCTTCGGCCACTTCTTCCGAGATTTCGATATTGATGGCAGGCTGCTGCCCAGTAGTCTCTTTAGCCATTTTGTGTTATAATTTTAAGAATCAAATGATTGTGATGAAAAACCGCCCAAAGGGCAAAAGGTTTTGAAAGGCAAAAGTACCGTTTGCTCAAGTCCCAATTAGAAGAAACATGAGCCATCCCGAATTTTTAGAAATGGGTGCATAGCACCAAAACGTTCGTAGAATATTCGTTTTCAATCGGTTAGGAGCTGCGTAGCACCGGAACAAATACGCTTTGTGGAAGTCGAATTTCGGTGCTACGCAGCTTTTTTTCTAGTGCATGGGCAATTTCTACCGACATTTTGGTGCTACGCACCTAAATTCCCCCAAAATGACATGAGTCACCCCAAAAATTTGGGATGACTCATGTTCATGCGTACTAAGGCAAAATCGTTTACTGCCCTCCTGCTTTGGTGAGGCGTACACCGCCCCAATTTTGACCATCGCTCAAGCGCAGAAGATAAGTGCCCTGAGGCAAATCCTGAAGGTCGAGCGTGGTACTGAACTGCCCAGCGGTTGGATGGAGGTTCAATGATTGGAGCATTCGCCCTGTTGCATCAAACACTTGAGCACAAAGCGCCTCAGGCGCATTTTGCATCGTTAACACAAACAAACCAGTGCTCGGATTGGGCGATACTGCCAGGCCCCAAGCCTCGGAAGGTTCCACAGTGCCGGTCATCACGACAATTCCTGTCACCGAAACGGTACAACCGTTTGCGCCTGTCACAACTACGGTGTAGGTGCCAGGAGGCAGGCCGCTGAATACATTGGAACTTTGCGGGTTGCCACCATTCAGCCTATAAGTATAGGGCGTAGTTCCTCCCGAAGCATTCACCGTAATGGTATTACCTGAAGACGTAGCCGTCGCGCTTGGAGCGCTTGAGGCATTCAGCGTGACTGGTGCGAGAATGAGCACCTCGCCCGCAGCATCCCGAACGCGTATGGTGTACATTCCAGAGGGCAAATCAAAGAACTCGTTGCTGCTTTGGTAAGCCCCATTGTTTATGCTATAATCGTAGGGCGGTGTGCCGCCAGAAGCAACCACTCCAATATTTGCAAGGCCGTCGCAAGGCGTTACGTCAAAGAGATTGGCCGTTGCCGAAATAGGGGTATAATTTATGGTAAACGTCGCCGTAGCGGTGCAGCCATTTGCATCGGCAGCTGTTACGTTGTACGTTCCATTGGGCAAATTTTGTAAATCCGGGTTGGGCGCATCACTGGTAAAAGTATAGGGCGCTACACCACCGGTGAACGTCAGGGTGGCATCATCGGTCACCACGGAAGAGGCCACTGAAAACAGGTCGGGCTGTGTGATGATAACGGGGGTGAGGAGGAGCGTTGTGCCGCTTGCATCGCGGATACTACCCGTGTAGGTTCCTGGTGTAAGCCCGATAAAGCTATTGTCACTTTGGAATGCGCCATTGTTCAACGCGTACTCATAAGGCTGAATGCCATTGAATGCATTGATGAAAAGCGTGGCCGTTCCTCCAAAGCAAAGGATTGAAGTTGTTTGGACACTGCCAGACAGTGGAGGCACATTCACGGTCACTTCTGTAGTTTTGGTACAGCCGTTTTCATCTTGCACGGTCACGGTGTAGGTGCCGTTAGCAAGGTTGACGAACTGATTGCTGCCTTGGAAAGTGATGCCATCAATACTATATTCTAAGTTGCCCGTGCCGCCAGAGGCCGTCACGCTGACCACGTTGAGCACCGCGCTTGCCGCAATTAACAGGGGCGCGGGGTCATTAAGCACCTGTGCATTGGAACTCGCGCTAAATCCAAGGTCATCCGTCACTACTACTGTGTAGGTTCCTGCGGGAAGATTGCTGAACACGTTGGAAGGTTGGCTTGTGCCGCCATTGAGGCTGTAAGTGAAAGGCGCTTGTCCACCACCTATGGATACCGTGAGTTCGCCATTGTTTCCGCCTGCGCAGCTGACTCCACTTACGATGTCCAGACTTACCAACAACGTATTCACCGCCACAATGGCTTGCCCGGTAGCGGTGCAACCATTTTCATCGCGCACCGTAATGGTATACACGCCGTTTGCCAAACCAAGGAACTCATTACTTGGCTGGAAATCAGTGCCATTGATACTGTATTCAAATATGCCGCTTCCACCAGAAGCGGTTACGGTCACATCTGAATTGTTCACTGAAGTGCTGACCGAAATGGCGCTCGGCTCGGCGATCGTAACTGGGTTGGTAGATACCGTGAACCCAAATTGACCGGTCACCACCACGGTGTAAGTGCCTGCCGAAAGCCCGCTAAAAACGTTGCTGCTTTGACTAGCGCCCCCGTTCAGACTGTAGGTATAGATGCCATTTAGTCCCGTAGCGTTTACAGTGATTTGGCCTTCATTCCCA
>JANMME010001050.1:0-2439 GCA_031373015.1 Saprospiraceae bacterium | reverse complement strand
GTGATGATTACTTTCATAAATTGAATATAATGTGTGACAATTTTTTTGACAAGATTTACAGGATGCACAGGATGTTGTCGGCTTCGCCGACGGTGCAGATCAAACAGTTTTGTTAGTTGAGCAATTGAAACAATTACCAATCAAAACTCGGAGCATGTCCGCGAAGCCGACCCATCCTGTTCATCCTGTTCATCCTGTCAAAAAAATTCGATCAGTAGGTCAGCGTACAATCTGTACATGATTGCAAAAAACTGTTAGATCTTCCATCCCCCCCCCAGCGCATTCAAACACTCCGCTCCCGATAATCCCCCCTTTCGCGCCACCAACACGCCGTATCTGGTGTGCAAGATACCGTGCTGTGCTCGTCTGGATTGATGCAAATGCTGTGGGTGTGGGCCAAGGCCTTGCAAATCACCAACGACTTCAGTTTTATCCCCAGCCTCTATTACCGACACAAATATGATGCTTTTACATCAATTACCGTTCCTCCTTTATTTCTACTGAAGGCTAATCGCTGCCACGATGGATTCTGGCTACCTTGCCCACCTTATTTACAACCCATGCGCCCTCTCCTCATTGCCTACTTGTTGCTTTTGCTATCGCTGCCTTGCTTGCTTAAGGCGCAACAGCGGGCAACCTGGTTTGAAAACTTCGGCATGGAGATAGGTTTGTCGCACCCGAACGTGGTAGCATTGTGCCGCGACAGCCGGGGCTTTCTCTGGATAGGGACAGGAGGAGGCGGGCTAAACCGCTACGACGGCTGCGAGATGAAAGTATATCGCCACCGCGACAACGATTCTCTTTCGCTTTGCCATGACCTTGTTCGCAGTATTTTGGAAGACAGAGCGGGGTATCTATGGGTCGGGACAGATGGCGGTATCAGCCGCTTTAACCCTGCGAACGGAAGGTGTCAAAACTTCAGGACCCAAGACAGTACCCTTTTTGACAACTACCGCAACTATATTTTCAAGGACGCGCAAGGCCATATCTGGACGGGCAACAACGGAGGGATTGGACGGTTTGACTCCGCAGGGCAGCGGTTCGTTCATCTGCCGGGCAGTGATTCCGCTCAAATAACGTTTTATTCCGCTTTTGATGCGTCGGGCAAACTTTGGGGCGGCGGTTCGAACGGCATAAAATCGTTCGACCCGACGAACGGCAAATTCAAGCGCTACATGGTCTATCCGGATGCTTCCTCCCCGCAGTATTTTAATTTGAACCTGACCGGGGTGAAGATTGACCGCTACAACAACATTTGGGTCTTCACCTGGGGTGGTGGACTGTTGCGCTTTCACCCGGATAGCGAGGTGTTCGAGAAATTCATTTGGATGCCCAAGCCCGAATTTCCAGACCAGCGAAATGTTCCAACTGACATAGCCGAAACCTTCGATTTCAAGGGCAAGCGCATCTTTTGGATTACCACCGTGGAAGGCATTTTCAAATTTCCACTTGCGCCTCAGGACTTTCCTTCGCTGAAAAAGCCGCATGAATATTTTGACAGGCAGTCAGAGTCAGGGTTGGAACATGGGCACCCTTCCGTATTGCTCAGTGATCAAGAAGGCAATCTTTGGGGCGGTTCAGCAGGGCAGGGCATATTTCGATACAATTTCAGGCAAGAGAATTTTCGAGCGATCAGAAAAATAAAGGAAGGAGCCATAGCACAATTGACCTTTGCAAAAAACGGCGATATACTCGTATGCGGCAGTACTGACCCATTGGTCATTCTGGATGCGAAGTTTAGAAGAAAAAAGATTTTCCACCGCTTTTCCGCAAAAATGCACCCTTCCGAAAGCCGTATCTCCTGGGATGTGGCAAAAGACGAAGCAAGCGGAATTGTTTACGCCGCCACTTTTGATGGCTTGGTTGCCTACGACGATAAAACGGGCAAAACACGCTGGTATAGATATGAGCCTACGGACAGTACCGGGCTGCTCTGGCGAAAACTCACCAACATCCTTCCACTTGGCAATGGCAGACTACTGCTCGGGTTTTGGAGGCGTCCAATGCAACTTTTTGACGCAGCCTCTGGCAAAAGCGTCAAAGTGTTATTGGCGAAAGAGATAGTCCGGCAAATAAAGAAAACAGCGGATGGGAAAATATGGATTTGTACGGAGCGTCAACTTCTTTCCTTCGATCCTGAAAAAGAAGAGACTTCGGATATTACCCCAATAAATGTAAAGGATGGCGCTTATTGGGATATTTTTTCAGACGCTCGAGGCCGAACCTGGTTGGCGACCACTGAAGGTTTGAGTTTGTTCGATGTATCTTCAAAACAAGTTCTGGCTAAATACGGTGTAGCAGAAGGCCTTCCGACCAAAGATATAACGCGCATTTGTGGCGATAAACTAGGTCGGCTTTGGCTGCTGACACAACTTGGTGTATGCTATTTCGATCCCAAAACGAGCCGTTGTCATATCCTCGACCGGACGGACGGCCTGG
>JANMME010001056.1:0-3714 GCA_031373015.1 Saprospiraceae bacterium | reverse complement strand
GCACTTTTTTACAAAAACGGGTGAAAAACCCCGGCTGATTATGCGCGACGTTACAGATTTGATAGGGAGGATATTTCTTTCCGCAATATTTATTTTTGAGGCGGTTGACTCCATTTTGTATTTTGGAAAAACAAAAGATATCATGACCGAGTACGGGCTTACCTGGAATCAGGATTTGCTGCTGCTCGGGGCCATTTTTTTGTTGACAATGGGCGGGCTGATGGTTCTTTTTGGCTACAGGTCTACCTTAGGCGCCATGATGTTGCTTATCTATTGGCTGCCTGTTACACTTATCATACACGATTTTTGGAATGCGGATACGCATACAGAGCTCCGCCACCAGAGTATCCTGTTTATGAAGGACTTTGCGATTATCGGAGGGCTGCTCATGCTGGTAGGAAAGGGGAGCGGGCGATACAGCATTCGTCGTTTGTTCGCCACAACGCGGGTGCATTGATGGGATATTGGGATATTAGGATATTAGGATATTAGGAGATATCCCAATATCCAATATCTTATCTAACTTTCGCCTTGCGCAGCATTTTGGAAAAATAGTGCGGGAAAAACCGCTTTAGGTACACCCCCAACACTTCTTTACCTCCAAAAAAGGCCTCTTCTTTTCCATCCTCAATGGCTTGAAGGATTTTGTGTGCCAAGCGTTCCGGTATCATGCCTTTGTCGGTGGCTTCGTCCATGGTGCCGAGTTTTGTCCCATCGCCAGTGAGGGCGTTTTTGCTGACATTGGTGCGCACAAAACCTGGGCATATAAGCGTGACCTTGATGTGGGCATCGTCAATTTCGGCGCGGAGGCTGTCAAAAAAGCCATGCAGGGCGTGTTTGGAGGCGGCGTAAGAAGAGCGATAGGGTGAGCCAAATTTCCCGGTTAGGCTGGTAATGGTGACGATATGACCAAGTTGGTGCATTAGCATATTGGGCAGAATCGCTTTGGTGAGCATGACCGTACCGAAGTAGTTGACGGCCATAAGTTTTTTATCTACCTCAAGGGTGGTCTCTTTCGCCAGAGATCGTTGCGAAATCCCGCCGTTGTTGACCAAAATATCCACCTTTCCCACTTTGTTCAAGATGCTTTCGACGATGCCAGGTATCGTGTCGTGTCGTTCCAGGTCGAGCGGTTGTACGAGTACAGTAGTGGCCCCAGCTTTTGAACAAGCCGCGCCCACACGGTTCAAATCCATTTCATTGCGACTGGAAAGGATGAGCTGCGCCCCGCGTTCAGCCAATGCCATGGATAGTGCTTCCCCAATTCCAGAGGATGCACCGGTGACCCAAACCCGTTTGTTTTTGAAAAAATTGGACATAGTTTCTACATTTTAGGGACTGTTTGATCTTGGCAAATGGAACACGGATGACACAGATTAGACACGGATTTGTTCTGATATACGAATAAAATCCGTGTCTAATCCGTGTCATCCGTGTTCCATTTGCCAAGATCAAACGTATCAATTAATTCAAACAGATTCTCAATTATTGACGCGTTCGCAAAGGTAAAAATGCCAGAGCATCCGCGCTCCAACGCTGCGCCAAGGTCGCCAATATCGGGTGTTTTCTTCGAAAAAGGCATGGCTGGGGCGTGTGTCAAGCGCGTACAGGACGCGGAAACTTTCATAAAGCGCTATATCGCCTTTAGGAATTCCATTTTCACCACAAAACAAGTGTTTCTTTGCGAACAATTCTATGGGTGGAGAGAGTTTATGGTTAAGGGTTGAGATTCGCACTCAATGGCCGCCACGATTTTGGCCCTCAACCTTAATCCTCAACCCTCCTCAACAAAATTCTATGCCAGCAAAAATAGTCACCCTCACGCTCAATCCCGCCCTCGATAAAAGCACCGAAGTCAGCCACCTTGTGCCAGAACAAAAACTTCGTTGCGGTCCGTTGCAACTCGATGCGGGTGGCGGAGGCATCAATGTTTCAAAAGCTATCCAACGACTGGGTGGACAAAGTGTGGCGGTTTTTCCAGCAGGGGGGTACAATGGCAAGATACTTTGCGAGTTATTGGAAAAAGCAGGGGTCAAAACCAAGGCATTGTCTGTACCCGGAGAGACACGGGAAAATATTTCCGTGTTGGAAACTGCGAGCAATGCTCAATATCGTTTTACGCTCCCAGGGCTGCAAATCTCTGAAAGTCAAGCGGATGAATGCCTGGGTTTTATTAAAAAAATGAAACCTGCCTACTTAGTGGCGAGTGGAAGCCTGCCTCCTGGGCTGCCCGAAACCTACTATGAGAAGGTGGCCGCTTTTGCCAAAGATATCGGGGCGCAATTTGTGCTCGATACTTCTGGGGCTGCACTTCAGGCTGCGGCTGACGAGGGATTGTTTATGTTGAAACCAAATTTAGCTGAGCTTAGCGTATTAGCAAGCGTAGAAAAACTGGAGATAAACGAAGTGGACGATGCAGCACTGAAAATTATACAGGAAGGGAAATGCGAGGTAGTGGTGGTTTCTTTGGGGCCGCAAGGGGCCTTGCTCGTGACGCGGGATGGTTTTGAGCACATTCCGGCGCCGATGGTGAAAAAACAAAGCACCGTGGGGGCCGGCGACAGCATGGTGGCGGGTATGGTTTGGGCCTTGAACGAGGGTAAAAGTTTTCGTGAGATGGTGCAAATCGGCGTGGCTTGCGGCACCGCTGCTACGATGAATCACGGTACCGAACTCTTTCACACAAAGGATGTTTGGAGGCTGTTTGAATGGATACAGCAATATGGCGAACGGTATCGGATTCGAGATTTTGGTGATTCTTTCTAACTTTGCGACTTCGATAAAGCTGAATCGAGTTGTTGTAAGCATCACAATTGGACAATGATCAATCTTGTACTCTTCGGTCCGCCCGGCTCCGGCAAAGGAACACAGGCGGCTTTTTTAATTGAAAAATATAGTCTCATCCACATCAGTACGGGCGATTTGTTCCGCTATGAAATGAGCCACCACACCAAACTCGGCCAAGAAGCCAAGGCCTACATGGCTAAAGGTGAACTCGTGCCTGACAGCGTTACGATTGGGATGCTCCGCAACAAAGTGGAAAAACATCCTGAAGCCCAGGGCTTTATCTTCGACGGTTTCCCGCGTACCATTCCTCAAGCCGAGGCGCTGGATGCGCTTCTGATCAGCAAAGGCACGGATGTAGCTGGGCTCATTTCTTTGGACGTAGGCGAAGAGGAAATTGTACAGCGCATTCTCCTGCGTGGCCAGACTTCCGGACGCGCCGACGACAACGATGAGACCACTGTGCGCAAGCGCATTGCCGTGTATAAAAGCGAGACGGCACCGGTGTTTGACTACTATGCTTCAAAAGGCAAAAGTTATAGTATCAATGGTTTAGGCACGATTGATGAAATTGCCGCACGGCTCAGCGCGGTGGTCGAATCACTTGGTAAGGATTGACATTTAGCGCCGAGATTTGACAACTTTTAAAAAGTTGTCAAATCTAAGGCAGTATAGCAAACCGGGAAGTGCTACTTTTGAGCCGAAAATCTTGGGTCATCCCGAATTTTAAATTGATAAAATAAACCGCAAAACCGCAAAACAGGAGAACAGCAAAATTCAAAACCAAACGTATTGATCTCGTATATTGAAAGCTTTTTGACTTATTAGAGCGCTTCACCTCCTGATTTTTCGGTTTTATATTTTCCGGTTATCATGTTTTTATTTTTTTTATAATTCGTTATGACGTATGTTTCACCATTCGCAGTATTC
>JANMME010001027.1:0-10368 GCA_031373015.1 Saprospiraceae bacterium | reverse complement strand
AGACGGTTATCGAGCAGGAGCGCGCAGGGGCGTTTTTGGGCAAAACGGTGCATGTGATCCCCCACATCACCGACGAAATAAAGCGGCGGATGCTGCTGCTGGGCCAATCAGGTCAATACGACATCGTCTTGACGGAGTTGGGCGGCACGGTGGGCGATATTGAGTCCTTACCTTATGTCGAGTCCGTGCGCCAATTGCGCTGGGAATTGGGAAAAGAACATTCCCTGGCCATTCACCTCACCCTCGTCCCCTACCTCAACGCGGCCAAAGAGCTCAAGACAAAACCCACCCAACACTCGGTAAAAGAACTGCTCAGCCTTGGCGTGCAGCCCGATATCCTGGCCTGTCGCACGGAGCACCCGCTCAGTCTCGACATCCGTCGCAAATTGGCCCAGTTCTGCAACGTGGAGACTTCCTCGGTCATCGAAATGATTGATGCCGAGACGATTTACGACGTGCCCTTGCTGCTGCACAAGGAGCGCCTCGACTCCGTGGTGATTTCAAAATTGCACCTGAAAGATACCAAGGAGCCCAACCTTACTTCGTGGAAGAGTTTTTTGGGCAAACTTAAAAACCCGCTTCATGAAGTCAAAATTGGCCTCATTGGCAAATACAACGAGCTGCCCGATGCTTACAAGTCCATCTACGAATCCTTTGTACATGCAGGTGCGGTAAACGAGTGCAAGGTGCGCGTGCAGCCTGTTCACGCGGAAGCCTTGGAGGGAAGTTACAAAGACGTGAGCAAAGCCCTCGCTGGCTTGAATGGCATTCTGGTCGCGCCCGGTTTTGGTGAGCGTGGCATTGATGGCAAACTCTCTGCCATCCGCTACGCGCGTGAAAACAACGTCCCGTTTTTTGGCATTTGCCTTGGCATGCAAGTCGCCTGCGTTGAATTTGCACGCAATGTGCTTGGGCTCAAAGACGCAGCTAGTACGGAGGTAAACCCCGACACACCAAACCCTGTCATTGACATGATGGCGGAACAAAAAAACATCACCCAAAAAGGCGGCACGATGCGCCTCGGGGCTTACAATTGCACTTTGAAGAAAAAATCAAAGGCACTCGAAGCCTACAAAAACGCCCAAATCAGCGAGCGTCACCGCCATCGCTGGGAGTTCAACAATAAGTATTTGGCAGATTTTGAAAAAGCGGGCTTGATTGCTACTGGTACGAACCCTGAAACGAATTTGGTGGAAATCATTGAAATTCCTGAACTCAAATGGTTTGTGGGCGTACAGTTCCACCCGGAATTGAAAAGCACTGTTGAAAATCCGCACCCGCTTTTTGTGGCCTTTGTGAAGGCTGCGATGGGGTAGGGCGGCAAATTTTAAAGCAGCAGGAAGATGGTTTCATTCGTTTCAAAGATATTGTTCACCAAATTTAGAATAAATGAAATCATTCTTCCTTTTTCTCGCACTCCTTTCCTCCACCGCTGCATTCTCTCAATGGAAATGGCAAAACCCTTGGCCACAAGGCAATAACCTGAATGCCGTTTTCGCTACCGACCCTCAACATTGTTGGATGGTTGGCGACTTTGGCGCCATTTTATTTGATGATGGGAATGGCCTTTCCTTTCAAAAATCCGGGACACTCAATGGCCTGAACGCCCTTTGGTTTTTTGATAACAATGAGGGTTGGGCAGGTGGCCAAAATGGGATCATGCTTCACTACAAAGCAGGTGATTGGATTGGAGAAAGCGATGGGTTGTCAAGCAACATCAACGCGATGCATTTTCTATCCAAAGACCTCGGCTGGGCCGTTGGGGATGACGGCCATGTGCTCAAATATGAGAATGCCGCCTGGTCTCTTTTTGCTGCAACGGGCAATTGGTCAGTAAGTGCTGTTTGGTTTGATTCTGCTCAAGAAGGCTGGATAGGCGGGTATAATAGTATCAAGCATTACAACGGAGTGAACTGGATCTCGGAAAGCCTTCCACCCTTGGTTTATGGTATTTATTGGATCAAGAGGCTGGAGAACGGAACACTGTGGGCCAGTTGCAATTATGAAACCGACCCTGGCGATCCTGGCGACCCTAACTATGCCCCCAGAATGTTAAAATATGAAGGCAGCACTTGGAATCTAGTCGCCGACGCTCCGATGGCTTCGACGGCGATTAGCTTTGTAAATGACAGCTTGTTTGTGGTTGCAGGTGGCTATTGGTTAGATAAGTACACGGCAAAAATTGCTGAATTTCAGGTTAATGCGTCAGATGTGTCCATGGTGGACAAAAACCACGCCTGGGCAGTAGGCGAAAACGGGGGGATCTCCTTCTTTAATGGAGAAACCTGGGTGGATAAATCAAAAGGATTTTATCGCAAGAAACTTCAAGACATCGAAATGTTCGGCCCAAACAATGGAATTGTTGTTGACCGAAGCTCCGACTATTTTTACCGGCTTCAGGATAGTGTATGGGGGCCAGACCTGATGTACAATTGTTTATCGTTTGGCTTTAGAGATATTGATTTCAAGGACCCTTCCCATGGCTGGGGGGTTGGTACTTACGGCAGGCTGTGGGATTATTCCGGTCAAGGATTTGATTGTGATTACAGCAGTTTTGGAGGTTCGCTTAATGCAATTGCCTTAATTGACAGCATAAGTGGCTGGGTTGGCAGCACTACTGGAGACCTGCTTAAGATAAAATTGCCTTGGGTGTTTGATGGGTATAATATTGGTAATTCCAAAGAAATCAACAAGCTCTACTTCTCTACACCAGATGATGGTTGGGCAGCAGGTTGGGATATGGATGAAAAAGTTGGTTTTGTCTTTAACTACAAAAATGGATCGTGGTCAGAATTCCATCTTTTCCCACAAACAGCCTTGTACTCCTTTTTCATGAATGCCCAGGATGACATTTGGGTTGCCGGGAGGAACACGCTTACCAACATGGGATCTATTGGTCATTTTGATGGCCAATCTTGGTCTTTATGGGAAGATTATGAGATTGGAGCATTCCGAGACATTCACTTGACAAGCCATAATAATGGTTGGGCCGTGGGGGATTACGGGAAAATTTGTCATTTTGATGGCCAATCCTGGAAAAAGATACCGCCACTAACCAACGGCGTTTTGAGAAAGATCTTCTTCATTGATGACCACAACGGATGGGCTGTAGGTGACAATTCGGCCATACTCTATATCACCAATGGGGGAGGCACCTCCGGCACAAGCGCTCCTAGTCAAGATGTCAGAAAGGAGAAATTTTGGCTTTCTCCAAACCCGGCCACCGATTTTATAGCCCTAAATTCATCAAAACCGCCTCAAAACAACCTCGATTTAACACTATTTGATGGGCAGGGTAATATTGTTCAGTGCCACCAAAACATCTCGCTTGAAACGTTGTTCGACGTAAGCCAATTAAAATCGGGCTTATACTTCTGGATTGCTTCATCGCAGAATCAGAATATGGCCGCAGGCAAGTTTTTGATTCTTGCGAAAAAATAGATTGGAAATGCCAAGTCCCCGAAAATGACTAATATTTTAAAGGTTTAGCACAATTTGTGAAATTATATCCTGCTTCAAGGTTAATTTTAACGCAAATTGTCACATAAATTCTGCGGAACCGGGTTTTTGGTATAATTTTGCATCGAAATTCAGGCTGGCACAGCCTTTGCAACAATAAGCCCAAATGCTCTGCCGTTTTACGCGCAAAGTTTTTAAAACCATCGTCAATCACATCGCAATCAAGCATTTCCAACTATGAAAAATTGGCAAAAATTTCTCGCTCTCGCCTTCGTAGCCGCACTTTTCCTCCTCGAATCTTGCCACAGGGGCTACGGCTGTCCGGGCGCAGACTTGTAATATGACAATTCAATGGCTGCCCTTCGAATCTTTTGAAGACATAGAGCGCATTCAAAAACGCTCACACGAAGCTCCTTGCCTCATTTTCAAACACAGCAATCGTTGCAATATATCTGGGATTGCCAAGTACCGACTCGAAGATGACTGGGATTTTGGGCCAGACGAGATGGAGGTTTACTTCCTTGATGTGGTAAAGTTTCGTCCTGTGTCGCTTAAAGTGGCCGAGACGTTCCAAGTGCATCACGAGTCGCCCCAGGTATTGCTTATTGTAGCAGGCGAATGTATCTACGATGCGTCGCATTTGGACATCACATTGGAAGAACTTCGTGAAGGCCTGGCTGCATAAAAAATTAATAATCAAGTCTCTATAACCGATTTTGAAAGGTGTCTGCTCATCGCCGACACCTTTTTTTATGCCCAATCACAAGATTCTCTATGATATCCGATCTGTTCAAATATCCCAATATCCCAATACCATAAAATTCCCACCTTTGCCGCGTGAAAACCCTTCGACTTGTAACCCGCTTCTTGTTTTTTGCTGTTTACACGGCTCTTATCGTATGGGAGATATGGTTGCGCAACCTTTTGTGGGGCGCTGATATCCGCAGATCCATGCGCATTCGCCGACGTTGGGCCCGGAACTTGCTTCGAGGCGTTGGCTTGTCCATCAAGACGGAAGGGGCTGTGCCAGACTTCCCCTGCCTGATTGTCAGCAACCACCGTTCTTATATTGACCCTATTCTGATGCTGCGCGATGTGTATGGCTATCCGGTCGCCAAGGCTGAACTGGCCAATTGGCCGATCATCGGGAAAGGGGCAAAAATGGCGGGCATTCTTTACCTCCGGCGTGAAAGCGCAGGCAGCCGTTCGGGCACCTTGCGACAGATGTTGGAAAAGATAAATGCGGGTTTTTCTGTCATTATTTTCCCGGAAGGCACCACTTCTGGGTTGCCTGGTACCCTGCCTTTCAAAAAAGGAGGGTTCAAAATGGCTGCTCAAGAGAACATACCGGTCGTGCCAGTAGCCCTTGTATTTGCCGACGAGCGCGATTTCTGGGTTGAGAAAGAATCATTCCTGAGCCATGCCAGACGACGTTTTGGCGAGCCAAGAATCAATGTAAAACTTTGTTATGGACCAGAGATTAAAAGCGACGACCCGAACATTTTGCTCTCTATGTCACAAAATTGGATTGATTCGTTTTTGGTTGCTAACGGATAGATATAACAAAGTTTTCCGGCTGTAGTGAAATAAGGTACTAGTGTTCATTGCTACATTTGCGGTCTGATTTTCCTAAAATTAGGACATGACAAGATTTGTTCCCCTTCAACACACTCTAGGCCAATCATTTAGGCACAAAAACATGAACGCTAAAAAGTCTTCTGCCCGTGGGGGCATCTTGGTTCTGTTGCTATTACTGCTGCTTGGCGGCACCTATTTTGCCTGGCAACCCATCAAGGGTTTTTGGTTTCCAGCTGTGCCTAGCGAAATGGCAGACCCCTACGTTTGCATCCCTACTGGCGCTACATTTGAAGATGTCGTTCGGATTTTGAAAAAAAACGGCTTCATCACAGACGAAGTCAATTTTCGCTGGCTTGCCGAGCAAATGAAATACAAAAAGGATAATATGCGCTCGGGTCGCTTTAAGATCGAGCCAGGTTGGACCAATCGCCAATTGATTCAGCACCTTCGCACGGGCGAACAAGCACCCGTAAAAGTGGTGCTCAACAACGAACGCTTGGCAGAAGAAGTAGCTGGGAAAGCTTCCAAATTCATAGAGTCGGACTCACTTGCGCTCTTGGCAGCATTTCGAGACAAAACGCTTCTTCGGGAAATAGGTTATTCGGAGGAAACCCTGTTAACTGCCTTTATTCCAAATACTTATGAAATGTATTGGAATACCAGCCCAAAAGCTTTTGTAAATAAAATGGTCAAGGAACACGATGCTTTTTGGGACAAAAACAACCGCCGCGCAAAAGCACAAGCATTGGGCTTGACCGAGAAGGAAGTTTATACGCTGGCCTCGATTGTAGAACGCGAAACCAATGCCAACAGTGAAAAGGCCACGATCGCAGGTGTCTATCTCAACCGACTGCGCATCGGGATGAAACTTCAAGCCGACCCTACTTGTGTATTTGCCACAAGAGATTTTGCCACACGCCGCGTGACGGAATGGCATACTTGTTACGACTCCCCCTACAACACCTACGTTTACAAAGGTTTGCCGCCTGGCCCGATCAGCATGGCATCTATACCAAGCATTGATGCTGTTTTGAATGCTGAAAAACACAACTACCTCTATTTCTGTGCAAAACCTGACGAATCGGGCACCCATGCATTCGCCGAAACCTTTGCGGCCCATAAAGTAAATGCCGAACGCTTTCAGACTTATGTCCGTCAACATCGCTTTTAGACTGTTGACTGTTGACTGTTGACTGTTGACTATTGACCATTGACTGTTGACCATTGACCATTGACCATTGACTGTTGACCATTGACTTTTGACCGTTGACAGTGGGTGTTTAGATATTGGGCATGCACTCAAAACAAAATTCCCGCAGACCTTCTAGCGTCAACGGTCAAAAGTCAACAGTCAACGGTCAAAAGTCAACAGTCAACGGTCAACGGTCAACAGTCAACAGTCAACGGTCAACAGTCAACGGTCATTGCGTCAGCAACGCATGGCAAATCCAGTTGGCAATGGCCTGGCGGTTGTTCTGGATCACGAGCCGCTGCTGATCCCAGTCGTTTTGGATGTTGGCGAGCTCCATGTAAACTGCCCGTGGGGTGTAGGTTTCTTTGAGCGTAAAAAGGTAGCGCGGACTGACCGTACCGCCATAGCCCCGTTCCCCTTGAGCCTTTCTATATTTTGCTGCAAAGGTTTGGTGAATGTGCTCAGCCAGTGCCAGGCTCGGCTCGCTTTCCGGGCGATAGTAGAAAAATACGTCTTGCTTTTTGATCTGACTCCGCGAGTCCACATGGATCTCGATGATGGTTTGGTCGGCTTGTCCAATCTTTAAGTGCTTCTCTGTCAGGGTGTTGATGATGTCCGTGCGCTGTTGCAGGCGTTCTTTTTGATCGTAAGGGATGTCGAGCCCCCCCCATACTTCCTCATCCTTGTCACAGTCCAAATAAGTATCGTCACGGATGCCGTCGTTGGGGTCGCGGACGATCATATAGGCCGTTGCACCGTGGCTGATGAGCAGGCGAAGGAGGCGTAGCGTCACATCGTAAGCGTATTCGTCCTCGCAAAGCGTGTGGCCGGCGCGTTTTCCTTGCGCGCCCACATCCGGGCCTCCGTGACCGCTGATCAGGTAAAACACCTTGCCCTTCATGTTGCGATTTAACAAGGGCGTTTTTTGATAGGCGGGCCCGAAAATGGGAAACACACGGTCGCCACCCCGGTCTTTTTCGCCCCCCGTTACGACGTTGGGCATGGGACGCGTTTTGTCGCGCACTTGTTCTTTTTTTATAGCCCCAACGGATGCAGCAACCGTTTTGGGCGGGGGGGTGTACTCGCAGTTGATTTCGTGCTAGGGTACCCAGAGTCGTTTGTTTTCAATAAAATAATCGGGGCGAAGCCTTTTCCGTTGTGCCGTTTTGTTGTACTCTTCGATGCGCTTGGCCGTCTTCCAGTCCTCTATATTGAGCGTGGTGCGGATACTTTTGCCATTGTAAACCACCACAAGCACGGGCAGCCGGTACGTTTCCCCTGCCTTGAGGCGGTTGTTTTCCAGATCATTGATTTTAAGAAATTGGCTTACGTTGCAGCTGTAAGTGGCAAGGCTGTAACGGTCGAGCAGGTCGAGCGCATCGTCGCCAGGCTGGGCGATGGCGGTAAGGTAGTTTTCAGCATTTGAATCTGTTTGTGCAAAAGAGCATACGGAAACAGAGCAGCACAAAAGCGTGAAAATCAAAGAGTTTTTGGAAGGTGACATCTTGGTGGGATTGTAAATTTCGTTGGGCAAAAGTAAGTTAGATTTGCAAATTCAAGCGTTTGGCCAAAGTGGGCCTCCAAGGACTAGGTCTTGTCATGTTTCAAAGATTCTGAAAAACCTGTTTTGATTTTTCACACCTTTGCCGACCCATTACCACAGAACGAGGCAATCTCCATGCAAATTATACCTTCCTTCGACCTCCTCGACGGCAAACTTGTTCGCCTACGACAAGGCGATTTTGCGCAAAAAACCGAATACGATGCCAGTCCGCTCGAATTGGCGCAAGAACTCGAGGCCGCTGGCATCCGTCGTCTTCACATGGTAGACCTCGACGGAGCACGGACGGGCCAACCAGCCAATCTCCATATTTTAGCCGAAGTTGCGGCCCGAACCCGACTTGAAATTGACTATGGCGGCGGGTTGCGCAGTATCCCTTCGCTCAAACAAGTCTGGGACGCAGGCGCCATGTTCTTTTCGGTTGGCAGTGTGGCTTTGCTGGCACAAGACGAATTCTCTGCCTGGGTAGATAAATTTGGCCCCGATCGCTTCCTTGTCGGGGCGGATGTCCGCGAACGGCAGTTGGCTGTGCATGGCTGGGCAGAGCAAACCGAAGTGAGTATCTTTGGCTTTCTGGGCAAAATGCAGCGCCTTGGCCTGACCAATTTTACCGTGACCGACATAGCGCGTGATGGCGAACTCTCTGGCCCTGGGCTTGATCTTTACAAAGATATCCTTTCACAATTCCCTGACATCCAATTGGTTGCAAGCGGCGGAGTCCGGGATGTAGCTGATTTGGAAGACCTTCGCGACATCGGTTGTGCGGGCACAATAGTCGGAAAAGCCTTTTTTGAGGGCAAAATACCATTGCAGTTTTTTAGGGTTTATACCAAGGGATAATGGGCCGTTTCAATGTCAACGCTCGTTATTACCTTGGCGCTCGCAATTTGTACGAAAACCTAGCGTTTGCGCCAAAAGGATATAACATCCGCACGAGTTCGATCCGTGTCGCCCTGACCTACTACTTCAAGAACAAAAGCACGATGGATTAATTCCTAGTGTCTAAATTTTTGAAAATCAAATACTTGACCGTTCGATGACCTTGCGTTGTCGGGCGGTCTTTTACAATAATGCCGCCGCTACGCGGCTTTCCCAGGGCATTATTCTACTTTTGCGCCTCATTTTTGAAATTAGTTAGGAATCCCTCGAACCATATTTTTTTGACAGGATTTACAGGATAGACAGGATTGTGACACCGATTTGTCGGCAAAGCCGACAACCCCTCTTAAATCCTGTTTATCCTGTAAATCCTGTCAAAAAAACAATGCGTGTAAAACACACCCGTAGCCTTACCGCAATCCACTCCACAAATCCCCATATCAACGAATACACAAGCAAACATGACAGAACAAGAATTGCTCCGCCGGGAGTCACTCACCAAACTCCGCGAACTCGGCATTGACCCCTACCCTGCCGAAATGTTTGAGGTGACGGCATATTCGAGCGACATCACGGCGCATTATCAGGAAGAAATCTTAGAAGACGGCACCAAAAACCGCCTTAATTATCAATCTGTTGCGCTCGCCGGGCGCATCATGGCCAGCCGCGAAGCCGGGAAGGCGATGTTCATGAACTTGCAGGATTCAAGTGGGCGGATTCAACTCTATTTGCGTCGCGATGATTTCGTGGATAGTGTCGGGGCGACTTTGAGTCACCCCGACACCATGACGGATGCCCCTATGTTCGACATCGCAATCAAAAAACTCCTCGATTTAGGCGATTACGTTGGCGTGAAGGGCTTTGCCTTCCGAACGAAAACCGGCGAAGTGAGTGTACACGTTCAGGAATTCAAGTTTTTGGCAAAAAGCCTGCGCCCGCTCCCGGTGGTTAAAAAAGACGCAGAAGGCCATGTATTCGATGCTTTTACCGACCCGGAATTGCGTTATCGGATGCGCTATGTAGACCTGACAGTGAACACCGAATTCCGGCAGATTTTTATCAAAAGAACCAAGTTGATAAAAACCATGCGGAATTATCTGGACGAATTGGGCTTGTTGGAAGTAGAAACGCCCATTCTCCAGCCGATTCACGGCGGGGCCGCCGCGCGCCCCTTTACAACCCACCACAACACACTGGACATGAAGCTTTACCTGCGGATCGCCAATGAGTTGTACCTGAAACGTTTGATCGTGGCGGGCTTCGACGGGGTCTATGAATTTGCTAAAATGTTCCGCAATGAAGGCATGGACCGCAGCCACAACCCGGAGTTCACGGCGCTCGAATTTTATGTGGCGTACAAGGACTATAACTGGATGATGGACATCACGGAAAAGATGCTGGAAAAAGTGGCGCGTGCCATTCACGAGGATGGAGGAAGCACCGCACAAGTGGGTGATAATACCATCGAATTTGCCGGACCTTACCGCCGGCTCACTATGTTCGATGCCATCCAGGAATACACTGGGCTGAACGTGGAAACCGCCGACGAATCTGTGTTGCGCAGTTATTGCAAAGCGCAGCATATAGAAATTGACGCTTCCAGAAGAACGTCGCCACAACCTGCTATTTTTGAGACCATTACGGTGCATATTATTATCACTGGGCATGTTGATGAGTTGAAATTGCAAAAAGCAATTGC
>JANMME010001043.1:0-9321 GCA_031373015.1 Saprospiraceae bacterium | reverse complement strand
GTGATGATTCATGTTAACGCTGCGAAAATCTCGACACTCCTGTACAACTTCCCCAAAAATCAACGAACAACCCATTCCGCCCCACAGAATGCATCCATCGCCGCCATTTTTTGCCCGAACTTTGCCCCATGAAACGCCGTGTCGCATTCCACCTTGCTTTTTGGTTGGCATTTTGGTTCATCTACGCCTATACCTATAGTCGTTATGATGGCAATTTGGGCAAATACCTGCTCACGGAGGGCCTGCAGATGCCCGCCCGTATTTTGGCTACTTACCTTACTTTCTGGTTTTTCGAGCGGTTTTCAGGTACGGGCGAAACGAAGACCTGGCTGGCGTTTGGCGGTGCGGCGGCGGCCAATCTTTTGGGCGGGTTTTTGAACAGGGCCTTGAAGCTGTTCTATCTGGTGCCTGTGTATTTCCCGGATTCCACGATAGAATTTTGGAATATTCGGTTTGTATATGACTTGTTTGACGTTGTTTTGGCCAGTTGCACGGCGCTTTCGGCGCGGATGTATTTTCGGCAACAAGCCATGCAACGACGGGAAACCCAGCTCCGCGCTGAAAAATCAGAGGCAGAATTGCGGGCATTAAAAGGCCAGCTGCAGCCTCATTTTTTGTTCAATACGATCAATAACCTTTACGCGCTGGCACGGGTAAAATCCGACAAAACCGCCCCTGTCGCCCTTAAACTCGCACAACTCTTGCGCTATGTGTTGTACGAATCGCAAAAGCCAAAAGTGCCGCTTGAACAAGAGGTCCAACTCTTGCATGACTATATTGCCCTCGAAAAACTTCGCTTTGATGAGGGCCGGCTTTCGGTAACAATAGAAGTGGACTTGGATCAACCAAAGACGGAAATTGCGCCCTTACTTTTGTTACCCTTGGTGGAGAATGCCTTTAAGCACGGTGCGAGTGAGCAACGGGACAATGCGAATATCTCGATTTCTATTGTTTTGAAAAACAATGTTTTAGAAGCAAAAATAGAAAATACAAAACCCTCCAAAAAATCTGAAAATGGGCATGGTATTGGCCTCAAAAACTTGCGTCAACAGTTGGAGCTGCTTTATCCTGAAAAGCACGAATTGGAAGTCAGCGAAGGCGAAAGAGATTTTGCTGTACACTTGAGATTGATACTTTAACGTGAGTGTTGGATAGCGTTAGACATTGGATTTCTAACTAAACCGCGTAGCGGTGACATTTTGGTAACCCTAATGATGAATACCCTCTCTTGCCTTATCATCGAAGACGAGCCCCTCGCTTCGGATATCCTGGAAGACTATGTGCAGCAGGTGTCGTGGCTGCGTTTTGTGGGTCGGTGCCCGGATGCTCTGGCGGCTGCCGAAGCCTTGCGCGAGCAGCCTGTGGATGCTATTTTCCTCGATATACACTTGCCGGGGCTTAAAGGGCTGGATTTTTTGCGCACGGTTTCACACCCACCTCAGGTCATCCTGACTACAGCCTACCACGAGTATGCCATTGAAAGTTATGATCTCGGTGTGGTAGATTATTTGCTAAAACCCATTGATTTTGACCGCTTTTTGAAAGCTGTGCAGAAACTAAAATTGCCATCTGTTTTACCCGCTTTACCCGCTTTACCCGCCGAAGCGCCCCTGCCATCGCTAGAGGCTAAGGCAGGTAAAAGCGCGAAGGAGGGCCGCCCGTTCCGTTTTTTCAACGTGAATAAAAAAATGGTCCGTGTGTGGCTCGATGAGGTTCAATATGCCGAAAGCCTCAAGGAATACGTTCGTCTTTGGCTTACGGGAGGAAAATCTGTTGTAACTAAAATGCAGTTGAGCGATTTAGAAAGATCGCTCGAAGGCATGGGTTTTATTCGATCCCACCGCTCGTTTTTGGTGGCAATAGGGCATGTGGAGGCTTATTCGGCTACGGATTTGACCGTTGGGGGTAAAGAAATCCCGATCGGGCGGCTATATCGCGATGCGGTGCAGGCGATGATTCCAGCATAATAGGACGTACTGGCGTGAAAAATTCAAGTCAAAGAACCATCTTTGCAGTATTACGTTCAAATACCTTATTTCAAACTACATTTTACATGAAAAAACAGTCACTTTTAACTGCCACCGCCCTCCTAGTGGCAGGTGCAGCCCTTTCTTTGTTTGCTCTTGCGTTCCGCCCTCAACCCGTCAAAACCGCCCCGGCCATGCCTATGTGCCATGACGTGGCCTCGGCAACTGCCGAGTTTGCAGCATTTGCCGGCGACAAAAGCTTCTTGGCAGCACACCCTTCTCCCCTTGCTATCGAGTTTGCAGGCAAAGGGAAAATGATCGAATTCCCCGTAGAAGGCGGCGCCAAGGGCCACGGCTTTTTGGTGAAAGCACCTAAAAAAACAGACAAGTACCTGCTGCTTTTTCAAGAGTGGTGGGGATTGAACGATTACGTCAAGAACGAAGCGGCCATGTGGAGTAAAGAACTGAAAATCAACGTGCTGGCGATTGACTTGTACGATGGCAAAGTAGCCACAACCGCTGAAGAAGCCGGTAAATTGATGCAAGCCAATGATCCGGCCCGCTCTTCGGCACTGATTCTCGGAGCGGCCAAACATTTGGGCGGAAAAGCCAACTTTCGTACCTTGGGCTGGTGTTTTGGTGGAGGCTGGTCCTTACAAGCCGCCTTGTTGTTGAAAAGTAAGACCAAAGCCTGTGTCATGTATTACGGGATGCCCGAAAAAGACGTGGCAAAGTTGAAAGGCCTTGCTTCGGATGTGCTTTTCATCCACGCTTCACAGGATCAATGGATCACCGATCAAGTGGTGGCCGATTTTGAAACGAACATGAAATCTGCCGGGAAAACGGTTATGGTAAGTCGCTATGATGCCAACCATGCCTTTGCAAATCCGAGCAGCCCGCGCTACAACGAGCCATCAGCCAAGGCATCTCGAGCGGTGGTGAAGGCGTATCTTGCACAAAAATGATTCGATTGATTCGATTTTCTGAACGCATACCGAAAGAGATTTAAAATATGTACTAAATTCGCCCAATCGTACCAATCGTACCAATCGAATCAATCAAAATAATCGAATCAATCAAAATGTCTACCCATCAAGCAGACGGCGCATATTCCCCGCCCGAAGAAGAAGGCGGTGGCGGTGGCCTTGGCAAACAACTTATTTTGATTGCCCTCATCACGATCGCCGCCATAGTTGGCTACAAAGCCTTTTTTAGTGGCGGCGGCGGGCTGTCGAACCTTTTTCAAGAGCCGAAAGAGGTGCGGATGACTTATGTGCCTTCCGATTTCAACCCCAATTTGGACGAGGAAAAAACACTCCGAATCCTCTCGCAGCCCGAGGAACACCGACAGGAATTTGACCGATTGGTGTACGATTTCAATGTCGCGCTGCTTTATCACGTGGCCAACCGCATGAACCTGCCCGACAGCCTGAAACGCCGCCTCGAACCGGAGTACAAGCGCCACCACGAGTACCTCCGAACTTTGTACTTCAACGATTTTGTGGCATTAAAAGACACCACCGCAAACCTCTACGAAACCTGGTACAGCGACAATTCCAACCAGGCTGTGCAGATTTTCAATGAGGTGGCGGGCAAATACACCTGCTTTTTTGTGACACAGGTGATGAGCACGCTTCTGCGGGTGAACGGCGGCAAATTTTTTGCAAAAGGCAAAAATGTAGCCACGCCTTGTGACATCGCCATCCATGAAGGCTTGCAACCTATGGCTGAGCGGCTGAAGAAAAAAGCTGAGATCATGGATTTTAGCGCCTCGCGTGGGTTGTTGAAAGACAAGGTGAGAAAGGGCATTGCCGAGCTGGCCACTTACGAACTCCGCAGCCGTATGGGCATTGACAAAACCTTGCAGTACAAGCTTTTTGGTTTTTCCGTGTCGGAGACCAATATCCGCGTGGAAGCCATCAGCGTCATTAAGGTTGGGTTCAAACTCGACCAATATTTTGACGTGACCCTCAGCCCCAAACGCGGCACGGTCAACATCAAATTGCCCCAACCCACCATTCTCTCACACGAGGTTTACCCGCGTGTGGACAAACTGGACGTGGGCTATTTGTCCGGCATCAGTGAAAACGACATGAATGAACGATTCAACGAGCTGCGCCGCCAATTCCGGCAGGATGCGCTTGAAAATGAGCACGTTCTGGACAAGGCCAAATCCCGCGCCGATTCAGTGATGCAACTGATGTTCGGCCCGATTGCCAAATCCATCAACCGCAATTACAAGGTGCAGGTGGTGTTCCAGAATGTGCAAACGGAAATGACGGAGGATGAACTTAGGCGTCGAGGAGAGAATAGGGGGGCGGGCTCGCCTGCACCGGTGGACGCGCCGAAAAGGGGGAAGGAAAAGGTGTTGGCGAATTAGGATCAAAATTTGTAGATGATCAATTCACTGACTGTTAATACATGGAATACTATTGCTTTACTTACTCAGTCGTGGAGTTGGACGTGAAATGTGCCGCATTTTCACTGAAAATCATCACATTTGTACTTTGAATTTCACAAGATTACTTCCTCCATATCACTAGCCTTTATGAACCATCACGACACCACCATCAGCCAAGCCGTAAAATCTGCCGTTCGAGAATTTGACCCTGCCGCAAGTGTGGTTTTATTCGGCTCGCGGGCGCGTGGAGATGCGCGTGCTGACTCCGACTACGATTTTCTAGTACTCTTGAAAATTCCTCTTGATTTTCGGCTCAAAACCCAAATACTTGACCGTCTTTACGAAGTCGAACTTGCCAATAACTGCGTGTTAGGTGTAATGGTTGAACATAAAGACCATTGGCAAATGCTTGAAAACACCCCAATTTTCTTTGAAATACAACAAGACGGTGTTGCAGTATGAGTTTCTCCAAAGAAGAATGTCTCAAACCCCAAAATCCCTCGGCACAAACCCCTTCGCATTCCTCAATTTGAAATTCTCGTCGTTGGCTTCCACGGTGTAGATGCCGTGTTTGGCAGCCAGTTGAATGGCGTTTTGTTCCCCTTTGACAAAGATGACCATGCCATGGACCTTTTTGCCTCGGTGTTCGGGCATGAAATCGAACAAGCGCTGGCAAGCCTGCTCCACCTGTTCGATGTGGTGTTCCCGGAAATGGCTTTTGATCTCGCCGACCATCACAGTATTGATGCTGCCGTTGGAATAGCCAAAAGCATCCACTTCCAACTCTCCATCTTTGCGGCGGATGTGGATGGGGTTGACGCCTTCCATGCCGAATTCTTCGCGCATGATGCGCTCAACCGTCGGGTAGGCCAAGCCCTCGGCAAATGAGCCAAACTTGTTGCCCAACTCTCCTAATTGTTTTTGAGTCTGTTTCTGAGCGATAGCCAGCTCATCTAGCAATTTTCGTACACTATCAAAGTTGTTGTCCATGTTTTGAATTTGAATGTTTGGATTACAAAAGTAAGCAATTTTTTATCGCTTCGCAACTGGCTGCCCACTTTTCATTACCTGTATTGCCTTCTCCACCGCCGGGTCGTCGTCGTTCAAAATTTTATACAGTCCCTCGTCGCCAAAAAGCGTTTTGGCAAGACGGGCTTTCAATTCGACTTTGAGTTCAGAACGGCATTTAGCCAGTTCGGCGGGGCTTTTTTTCACGCCTTGTTTTTCGGCGTAAGTCACTAATTCTTCCAACATTCCATCCGAAACGGCATAATCATGGGCGAACTCCGGCAGGGCCGCAGGTAGTGTGGCGCGGTCGTGGTTTTCTCTCCACCGCGAAACAAACTGCGGGATTTGCTGCCGCAACGACGTAAAGTAAGCGCTTGAAAATGAGGTGTCTATAGGAATAAAGACATCGGGTGTGATGCCGCCGCCGCCATAAACGATGCGGGATTGTCCCGTGTAATATTTGGTGGTGTCGGCTTGCTGGATTTTGGCGGCATTGCTGAGTTCGCCATTTTCGAGCCGGCGCTCGGCCTCGTGGTCATAGTCTTGCCCGTGCTTGTAATCACGCTGGATGCAGCGCCCGCTGGGCGTGTAGTAGCGCGATACCGTGAGCCGCATGGCGCCGCCGTCAGAGAGTGGGTATTGCTCCTGTACAAGCCCCTTGCCAAAGGAGCGACGCCCCACCACCCAGCCGCGATCCCAATCCTGCACAGCGCCCGCCACGATTTCGCTGGCAGAGGCAGAGCCTTCGTCAATGAGTACGGCCACATTCTGGATGTCGAAGCGGGCCCGCCCATTGCTTTTGTAGTCCTTCCGTTGCCCCGCCCGACCTTTGGTGTAAACGAGTAGCTTGCCTTCCGTGAAGAACTGGCTGAGCATTTCGGTGGCTTCTTCGAGATAGCCGCCGGGGTTGCCGCGTAGATCGAGCACAAGGCTTTTCATGCCCTTTTCCTCCACCAACGGAGTGAGTTTTTGCATGAAGTCTTGATAGGTATTGCTGTTGAAATGGGTGACCCTGATGTAGCCCGTCTGCTCGTCGAGCATATAGGCTGCATCCACGCTTTTTACCGGGATCACATCGCGCATCACCTCGAAATAACGCAGCGCGGTTTCGTGCCCGCGCAGGATTCCGACCTTTACTTTGGAGCCTTTTGGGCCGCGCAATTTGTTGTAAATCTTCCCGGTTTCAATTTTGATTCCCGCAATGACCGTGTCATTTATAGTCACAATTTTATCCCCAGCGAGAATGCCCGCCATTTCCGAAGGGCCACCGGAAAGCGGGGCCACGACTTGGATGGTATCATCCAGAATGATGAACTCGATGCCCACGCCCTCGAACTCGCCGTTCATGTCGTCTTCCACGGCTTGCAGCTCGTCAGGACTGATATACACGGAATGGGGGTCAAGCCCATTGAGGAGGTGTTCTATGGCACCCGCACGGAGTTTTTCAATGTCCACAGAGTCCACATATTTGGCTTCGACATAGCGCAGTATTTCTTCCAGGGTGCCGGAGCTGGCGGCTCTGTGGGATTCCAGGCTGAAATTACGGTCGTAATGTGGCAATTTTTGGCCTATGAGCATTCCCACGGCTAGCGTTGCGGCAAGAAGTAGGGGAAGTCGAGTCTGTAATTTAGGGCTTTGTGCGTTGTCCGTCATGGTGCTATTGGATAAGTTTCTGCTGAATTTTCAAAAAATCGCTAATTTTGTTCAAAATTTGATCATTAATCTCTTTGTTTTCCACCGCCATGCATAATTCAGAACTTCCCCGACTCGACCATTTGGACCATCAAATCCTTGCCAAACTCGTTGAAGACGGGAAAATGCCGTACACGGATATTGCCAAGCAGCTTTTTGTTTCGAGCGGCACCATCCACGTCCGGATGAAAAAAATGGAAGAGCTCGGTATTGTAATTGGTTCGAGCCTAACCCTCGACTACCACAAACTAGGCTATGACGTGACCGCTTTTCTTGGCATTTATTTGGACAAAAGTTCTCTCTATGATGAGGTGATCGAGCAGCTTCGAAAGATACCAGAGGTGGTAACAGCCAATTTCACAACGGGAGCGTACGCTATCTTCTGCAAAATTGTGTGCAAAGATACAAACCACCTCCGCCTCGTGCTCCAAGATAAAATCCAAAAAGTCGCCGGCATCCAACGCACAGAGACTTTTGTCTCACTGGAAGAACGCATCAACCGCCCAGTGAATTTTTTGGAGTGAGTTTACTTTGGACGTTTGGCAGCAGGGAACGAATGGGTTTTCGTCGGATAAACACTTGTTATAGAAGTCCCAATTTTGACGAAAACTTAATTTTGACAAGACAAGGAAAAAAGATTTATTATTTTTGGCGGCTGAAAATTCAAATTAAGCCCAGTCAGCGTTTTCAATGCTGACTGTATCTTTGAAAACTTAAACGACTTCGTCCTTTATTCAACTCAAACACTTCAAGTTTATGGCAAAACGCTACACTTTTTTAAGCCTAATCCCACTCTTCGCGCTTTTTGTCATCCCAAGCCTCTTGAGCGCCAATGGTGACCCGACCGGAAATCCGCTAAATGGCGGCCCAACGGCCCACGATTCGACGGTTTTAAACGATTTAAGATTGGGGCACTGCAACCCGATAACGGTCGCCGTAGTCAATTGTACGACCAAGAAGATTACTTTATTTGCGTTTGTAAGGTATTTGTTTTCCGGGCAGCTCGTCCCCTGGGATGCCGATTGGAACACAGGTGAACATGGTCCTTCTATTGTAGTCGTGCCCCCAGGTGCTTGGGACTGGGACCCCTCCGCTACTGGCTGTGAACCGAACCACTGGGAGAATACGTACGATCAGCCTGGCAGCTTCTTTTATGGTACCTTGGATATTACTGGGGCACCACTTTGTCAAAACGGGATGGTTAATCTAATGGTTACCCCTCCGGATAGTTTTCCAAACTACTCCTGGAACCCAGATAACCCCAACGGTCAACTTACCCCTTATGAAATCTTTCAACCCGGCCTTTACCAACTTACAGTGACGGATGCACTTGGGTGTACTTTCACCGATCAGATCAATGTGCCTAACAGCCCTCCGGTTGTCCCCACGCTTTCTGGCCCAGTTCGTCTGTGCCCAACCGGCGACACGGCCATCGTGCAGGTGAACCAACCCTGGAATGCTTATGTATGGGACGATGGAACCACCACCAATTCCATCACCATTACCGGGCCCGGTATTTATCAGGTTACAGTTACCAATCAATTTGGCTGTACAGGCGAAGGGGTCATTGGCGTTCAATCGGGAGAGGTGGCCCCCTTCCCCATCAGCATGACGTCCCCCAAAATTTGTATCGGCGACCGCGACACCCTGCGGGTAGTTGGCGGTTTTAGTCAGTATCACTGGTCAAATGGTGTCAATACGATCACTAACATTGTAACAACTCCCGGCACGTATGTGGTTACGGTCACTAATATTTACGGCTGTACTGGAGTTGACAGTGTCAAAGTGGGTCTAAAACCCACGCCCTCCGTTTCGATCACAAGTACACCGATGTGCCCCGGAAGCGCGTCTACGCTGACTGCAACCGGAGGTCTTCCCCAATACCTGTGGTCAGGCGGTCAAACGACCAACCCCATCACAGTGTCTGTTGCAGGCACCTACACGGTCACGGTGAGCGGCTCGGCGATCTGCCCGGCCACCAAAACGGTGACCGTGGTGGCGCTCCCCGCCCCGACGACCGTGATCGCGCAACCAGCGCAATTGAACTGCGCCCTCCCTCAGACGCAGCTCAACGCGGTGGGGTCTTCCTCGGACTCCAACTTCACGTTCGTGTGGGCGGCCTCCGGCGGCGGGCACTTCGTGTCGGGGCAGAACACCCTGCAACCGACGGTTGACTCTGCAGGGACTTACACGCTGCAAATAACCAATGTGAATACGGGCTGCACATCTTCCGCCACGGTCTCCGTGGCATCC
>JANMME010000998.1:0-3784 GCA_031373015.1 Saprospiraceae bacterium | reverse complement strand
CCATAGCCCGTCTAGGGCGAAGGCGGGTTCATGCACAACCACATTCATCCACCATAGCCCGTTTAGGGCGAAGGCGGGTTCATCCACATCGTTCTCTTCAGTCGTCCCATCCGACACCTTCTTGGCAGTTTCCCCCTTCAAGGAAAAACGGCCAGGTTTTTCATTCATCATTTCAATCACTCCAAACTGGATGATTAAAAAACTTCTCTTTTTTACGGTATTGTTGCTGGGGGCCCAAGTGGCTTATTTGCAAAATGTCACCATCAAAGGTCTCGTACTTGATGTTAACTACAATGCTCCACTTGATGATGCTTCTGTAGTCTTGTCCGGCACGGGAAAAATTGCGGCGACGAACAAAGCTGGCGAATATTCCATTCCAAACGTACCTGCTGGCAAGTACACGCTGGTGGTTACCCACAACGGGCATTTGCCAGATGAATTTCCAATAACGGTGCAAGGCGACGCTGATGTCTTTAAAATTATGATGCTAATGCCAGACCCAAACGCATCTACGAGACCAACCGTTACCGAAATCCCGACCATCACCCTGGAAGAGGCTGAGGCCGAGACGGAAGGCTCTGGCGAAGTGGCCAACCTGCTCAACGCCAGCCGCGATGTGTTCCAACAAATTTCTGGTTTTGGCTGGGGCAATTTCCGTTTTCGCGAGCGTGGTTACGATTCAGAGCACTTCCCGCTCTTCCTCAACGGTGTGAGCATCAACGACCCAGAAACGGGTAATGCAGTGTATGGCGAAATTGGCGGATTAAACGATGTGCTGCGCAACAGAACCAGTGCCATCGGCCTCGCCCCCTGTGAGTTTGCTTTTGCTGAAATCGGTGGGGCAACTGCGCTGGACACCCGTGCCTCGGTGCAACGCAAACAAGTCCGCGCTACCTACGCCATCTCCAACCGCACTTACACCAACCGGGCCATGATTACCATGAACACAGGGTTGATGCCAGGTGGCTGGGCAGTGAGCCTGTCAGGCAGCCGCCGTTGGGGTCAAGAAGGGTATTTTGATGGCACGTTCTTCGACGGTTATTCCTACTTCCTTTCTGTAGATAAAAAAATTGGGCGTAATCATGCGCTAAGCCTAACTTTCCTCGGTGCTCCAAGCAAGCGTGGCAAATTGGGTGACTCCTTTGAGGAAATGTATGATTTGGCCGGAAATCACAGATACAATCCCAATTGGGGCTACCAAAGCGGGGAAAAACGAAACGCCGCAGTTGGCCACAGTAACCAGCCCATCGGCATCTTGCGTTACGATTGGACTCCATTAAGCGGCACTTCTATCACCTTTGCCGCGTATGGACAAGCGGGGCAACGTGGCGACACCCGCCTTGAGTGGAACGATGCCGGCAACCCGGCGCCCGACTACAATCGCCGCCTTCCTTCCGCCATTTTAGACTCAACGCTTTCAGCTCAATGGGCCGATACGCTGCGCAACAACGAGTACCTGCGCCAGCTGGACTGGTACCGATTTTATGATGAAAACTCCCGGAACGATACGACGATCATTAACGCAGACGGCATTGTTGGAAATAACGTGACGGGCAAACGCGCCCAGTACATTATAGAAGACCAACGTGCCGACAGTAAGGAATTGGGCTTCAACGGAGTCCTCAATCAGCAGTTGAATCAGCGATCTAAGATCCAAGCAGGCGCAAGTTACCGTTGGTACACAGGGCAGAATTTCAAGGTAGTGAAGGACTTGTTAGGCGCCGATTTTTGGTACGATATCAACAAATATGCTTCGCAAGATTTTCCTGGCGAGCTAAATAAAGAAGATAACAATGCCTTGAACCCACACAACGTGGTACGTGAGGGGGAGAAATTTGGCTACGATTACAATGAAAACATCCGCAACGGCAACACTTGGTTTCAGATAACGAGCGACTTGCGCCGTTTCCAATTTTTCTTTGGCGGTGAGGTAGGGATTACCCAGTTTTGGCGCACCGGAAAAATGCTGAACCCGCGCTTTCCAGATAATTCGCTGGGCGACTCGGAAAAGCACTCCTATTATACTTATGGCGCGAAAGCTGGCACTACTTTCAAACTCAATGGCCGAAATTATTTCTATGCCAATGGCCACATTGGGACAAAAGCAGCTCAATTCCGTGATATTTATCTTTCGCCCCGCAGTAGAAATTCGGCAACGCCAGACACGGACGATCCTTACAAGGTACAAAGCATTGAAGGCGGTTACATACATCGTGCGCCCACGCTCCGCACCCGTCTGACTGGCTATTTGACCAATTTTATGGATGAGGTGGAATCTTATCAGCAATTTATCCAATCAGAAAACGAGTTCGGCACGCTGGTGCGAACGGGTGTTGACAGACAACATATAGGCGTTGAAGCGGCTTTTGAATACAAGCCCGTTCCTTCATGGGTGCTGACGGGAGCCACCAACCTCGGTTATTACCACTACACGTCAACGCCACTGCTTTACGAAACCTTTGATAACACAGGCGATACCAAAGGTCCTTTTAAGGTTTACCAGAAAGATTTCCTTGTACCCCGCACGCCTCAAACAGCGGCTACGATTGGCGTAAAGTATGAGGGCAAGCAGTTTTGGTTCGCGTCCTTATCTTTTAATTGGACAGATGATTATTGGTTTTCTTTTGACCCAACCCGCCGAACCGCCGAAGGCGTTTTAGCCGCACAGTACCCACTTGGCACAGAACCGGGGACGCCCCTTTGGAAAACCATCGTTGACCAGCGCAAAGCCCCTTCGGCCTATACCCTGGATTTTTTTGGTGGTAAGTCCTGGAAAATCAACAAGGTTTTCATTTACTTGAACGTAGGAGTGAACAACATTTTGGACAATAAAAACATCCACGTTTCAGGCCGCGAATCCAACCTAACGACCTTTGGCCGCGAGCCAGACAACGAATTGCTGTATTCCACTGAAATCCAGTACGCTCCCGGGCTGAACTATTTCATCTCATTGGGGGTTAGGCTTTGATAATAGAGCGTTGAGACCTGATACAGTCAAGGTCAACCATCTTTTCTTATTCAACCCTAGACCCCAAACAACCTATTCACCTGATTTTCAACACATAAAAACATTATCACCATGTTTTTCAAAAAAAATAAAGCCTTCGCTAGCCCCTTCGTGGCTTTGCTTTTCTTAGCGGTTTCTTTTTTCTCTTGCATCCATGAAGATTTTGACCAACCACCCGTTGGCGGTGACGGCCAGGACATCCCGACCAACACCACCATCCAAGCCCTCAAGGGCTTCCACGTTACGCCCAAAGGATTTGACCTGATCACGGATGATTTGGTGATCGGCGGTGTTGTAGTTATGGACGACCGTTCTGGCAATTATTACAAAACCATTGTAATTCAAGACTCTACGGGCGGGATCGAGGTAAAGTTCAGCAACGGATATCTCTACAATCGCTATCCTGTGGGGCGCAAAATTTATATCAAATGCAAAGGCTTGATGCTTACAGACTACAACGGCCTGATTCAAATGGTGGGCGGCAGAGTGATAGAGAACGGCCAATCAAGCGATATCGGCATCATCGAGAACCAAGAGCGCACCCAAATTGTGCGCGGCTTTTTGGGTGCTGCGCCAACACCAAAAAGAGTGACCATTTCGCAAATGAACGCAAGCTTGGTCAGTACCCTCATTACCTTGGAAAATGTGGAGTTTGTTAAAGCCGACACGGCCCAGACTTGGGCTGATGCGCCTTCCCAGACGAGCCTCAACCGTACCATTGAAAACTGCAACGGCGCCCAACTACTCGTCCGTACAAGTGGTTTTTCCAACTTTGCC
>JANMME010000995.1:0-6698 GCA_031373015.1 Saprospiraceae bacterium | reverse complement strand
ATTCCTTGTTGGATATTGGATATTCCCTTGGAAATTCCTTGTTGGATATTGGATATTCCCTTGGAAATTCCTTGTTGGATATTGGATATTCCCTCGGGCATTCCTTGTTGGATATTGGATATTTATTCCCGCCAGCCAACCGGCACGGCCAGCACCGGAATATGCGAGTGATTCACCGTATCTTCCGTGATGCTGCCGAACAAGAAATGCGAAAGGCCCTTCCGTTGGTGGGTAGCCATCACGATCAAATCTGCGTTGCAAACGTCCGCCGCCATGATGATAGAACTGTCTTCAAAAAATGTTCCTGAGGTTATAATCACCTCTGTCTTATTCAAACCTGCCGCTTCCGCCAAGCGGTTTTTTTGTGCCTCTGCAGAGCCATCTGTCGGAAGGCCTGAAGGATTGTTGAGATATAAGACCTTGACAAGAAAATCAAATATTTTCTCCCAACCGGCGAGGTAGCTAAACACCCCGGCTTGATCACTTTTGAGGGTGGTAGGCAGCAACACCATTTTGGGATCAAAATGCTGCGTATTTTCTGGAACAGCCAATACGGGACAGGGCGCCGTACGAATCACTTTTTCTGTATTGGACCCTACCAAAAACTCACCCATCCCTGCACTACCTTTGGTGCCCATCACGATCAGGTCAACATCGTCTTCATTGACCACGTTGCGCACCGTAGCATGGAGGTAGCCTTCTTCCACCCGGGTTTTAACGTCCAAATTGGAGTAGGCAGGCATAGCCAACAACTCCATTTTGAGTTTTTCCAGCCCCGAGGCAGCCGATTCGTCGTATTGACGGTCTTCCACCATATATTCGGATACTGCAACGTACTCAGAAAATGGAGCAGAATATATAGCCGCCAAATTTACATGGAGCATTTCAAGAGTTGCACCACTTTTGTACGCAATTTCGGCTGCTACAAGCAGGGCATTTTTTGCGCCTTGAGAAAAGTCAATGGGAACAAGTATCTTTTTCATGATTTGTCGTTGCAGTTTAGTTTTGCTAGGACAAAGGTTAGGGAGATGCTCGCCCTTGAAGATGATTTACGTCACCAAATAGGTTGATCTTATACCGAGATGAAAAAACGTTGTATTCCTTTGCTATTGGCCATTCTCTGCGCCGCAATCCGGCTCCCGGCCCAACTACCGGATACCTGCACCGCCTCCAACACCGTACGCCAGCATTATCTGGGCAGTGCGAAAATCATCGCTCTCCGCCAGATGCTTGCCGACCCCGCATGGGTTGACTCGGTTTACATCCCGCCGGTCTTATATAATCCGGTGCTGCAAGCCTTGTCGGCAGTATTTAACGCCACACAATACCCGGAACGTGATACCGTGACGGAATGCCTCGACATCCTGGCAGCAGCCTCGCCAGTTAGTCCGATAGGCATTACGCTTGTGGTGGACGACACCAGCGCCCTCTGGGCCAAAAACCTCCATCAGGGGATTTTCCCCACCGGAAATGCCACGCTGGATGATTTGTTCCTGCGCTTTAAGTTGGTAAAAACAAGCAGTTACCAGTTCAGCAAGTTTTTCTTCTTTATAGAAAATGAGGACCCCTTGAACACAGTAGCGCTGGCCAAACTTTTCAATAGTATTCCGGATACTCATGCCGACCCAAATGGAACTATCGGCGATGGAAATGACATCCGCCTCGAAACTGGCGCGGGTGGTGTTACCCTCCGTTACAGGGTAGGTTGGGGCGATTGTCCTGCGGGCTGCATTTTTAAACGCAGCTGGACTTTTTTAGTCTTTCCCGACTGTTCGGTGCAGTTCCTTGGCGCGCAGGGCGATATGCTGACGCCAGAAGTATCGTGTTATTCTACTTATGGATGCTATACCGCACCGCTTTGTATGCCTTGGATGCAGGACTCTCTTCAGCATTATCTCACTCAATTCCCTGATTGTACCGCGGCGCAACCGCCGCTGAGCGTGACGCTTTACCAGCATTTCAATTCAATCCCTGTGTTGGGTATTCATGGGATTCTCGGCATTGACGCAGAATTTACCGATTTCTTTTACTGCGACGGTAGTTATATCGGCAGCTGTTTAGTGACCATCGCTGGCCCTATTTGCACACCTCCCTATCTCTCCGATTACAAACATGGCGATCTTTTGTGGGATTGCAACAAGCCGCTGCCCACACCTGCCAACTGCGCTTCGGCTGCGCCTGTGCCAACTGCCGATGCCCTCTCTTTCCAATTGTCGCCCAATCCGGCAGGCTCCGGGCAAGTGGTGTTGCAGGCCAACTTTGGCAACCTGACCAAAGGGCGTATGAGTGTACTGAACCTGTTTGGGAAATGTATTCTGGAAAAATCGTTCGAAGCGGAACAACTTGTTGAACCGTTCAATATGGTCGGACAAAGCCCGGGGCTATATCTCGTGCGCCTAGAAGTCGGCACGAACAGCTGTACGCAGAAATTGGTGCTTATGTCGCCTTAAACCAAATCTTCAAACACCTTTTCCACGTTGATTTTGATGCCCGTGGTCGGGTCTTTCAATATTGTTTTGTAAAAAACCTCTTCACCCTCGCGAGTCAAAAGTTGGATGCTTTTTAATTGAGGCACTACGATCCAAGCCGACCCGACTCCAGCAGGGAAATAGATGTCCCAAATTTTTGATTGCAAGAAATCAATGGTTTGCGAGGGCGAGAGGATTTCAATCGTGGTCAGCGGCATTTCGGTTTCTTTGGCTTCTACTTCTCGGACATCCAGTTTTCGTTTTGAATAAATGCAAATGTCTGGAGTAGTGGTGGGTTCGGTGGCCAGTGAGATTTCGTTGGGGAAAATGAATTGGTCCCCGTAAATGGTTTTCAAAAGAAAACTGATTTGGGTTTGAATCGTACCGTGAATGATGTTTGGCATCGGTTTTCCTCTTTCGGTTTCGTAATCGCTGAACGTCTCGATTTCGGGGGTCGGTTGGTCCAAAAGAATTTCTTCCTTCATTTTTTCAATTTTTAGAACCCAAAATTAAATAAAAATGATGCTTTTTCCAAGGGGCTTTAGAATCTGACAAAAACAATATCGCGCCACACCGAACTCTCGATGTGGCGCGATTTTTTGCAACTGATGTTACGCAGGGTTGATCAAGAACACCGAATCTGCCGACACCGCCGATACCACCGAAAAAACATGGGAAGGCCTCGGTGGTATCGGCGGTGTCGGCAGTTTCGGTGTTCTTAACCGACGGCGCGCAAATCAATACCGATAATCTTCGACAGAAGTGACACTTTTTAAAAAAGTGTCACTTCTAATACGAAATCAATACCGATAATACTCCGGCTTGAACGGCCCTTCCACTTTCACGCCGATATAATCGGCCTGCATGGTGTTGAGCTCTTCCAATTCCACCCCAATTTTGGCAAGGTGTAGGCGGGCTACTTTTTCGTCAAGGTGCTTGGGCAGCATGTACACTTTGTTCTCGTATTTGCCGACATTTTCCCAGAGTTCGAGTTGTGCCAGCACTTGATTGGTAAAGGAGTTCGACATTACGAAAGAAGGGTGACCCGTGCCACAGCCCAGGTTCACGAGGCGGCCTTCTGCCAACAAGATGATGTCTTTGCCGTCAATTTTGTAGAGATCTACTTGCGGCTTGATGGTCACTTTGGTGTGGCCGTAATTTCCGTTGAGCCAAGCCATATCTATCTCATTGTCGAAGTGCCCGATATTGCACACGATGGTTTTGTCGTTCATCAGGCGGAAATGTTTTTCCATCACGATGTCGCAGTTGCCCGTGGCGGTCACCACGATGTTGGCACGGGGAATTGCGTTTCCCATACGCTTCACCTCAAAGCCGTCCATGGCCGCTTGCAGGGCGCAGATCGGGTCAATTTCGGTCACGATCACGCGGGCGCCTGCGCCGCGCAAGGAGGCAGCCGATCCTTTGCCCACGTCACCATAACCAGCCACCACGGCCACCTTACCGGCCATCATAATGTCAGTAGCACGGCGGATAGCGTCTACGAGGCTCTCTTTGCAGCCGTATTTGTTGTCAAATTTCGACTTCGTCACTGAGTCGTTGATGTTGATCGCAGGCAGCGGCAAAGTGCCTTTTGCTACGCGCTCGTACAAGCGGTGAACGCCGGTGGTGGTTTCTTCGGAGATTCCTCGAATGCCTGCGGCCAGCTCCGGGTACTGATCCAGCACCATATTAGTAAGGTCGCCCCCGTCGTCGAGGATCATGTTGAGCGGCTTGCCGTCTTTGAAGGCGAAGAGCGTCTGCTCGATGCACCAGTCAAATTCTTCGGCGTTCATACCTTTCCAGGCGTACACCGGGACGCCTGCAGCAGCAATGGCAGCAGCGGCATGGTCCTGCGTAGAAAAGATGTTGCAGGAAGACCAGGAGACCTCAGCGCCGAGTTCCACCAAGGTTTCAATGAGCACGGCGGTCTGGATGGTCATGTGGAGGCAACCTGCGATGTGTGCTCCTTTGAGCGGTTTGCTGGCGCCAAATTCTTCGCGCAAGGCCATAAGGCCCGGCATTTCAGCCTCGGCGAGTTCGATTTCTTTGCGGCCCCATTCAGCGAGGGCTATGTCTTTTACTTTGTGGGCGGGACGAGTTTCGGTAGCAACCATTTCTAATGAGTGAATAGGTGATTGAGCGAGAGAGTGGGTATTATTTGGGGAAACGATATTTTGAAACCCTCAAACAAAACATCGTTCGGTAGGTTGTCAAAAAAGGCGGGCAAAGGTAGAAAAAGGTAAATAAAGAAAGGTGCATATACCCGTTATGTCGCCCCTCAGCGGATTTGTCACCGTTTTTCAAAACTGCGGCACTACTGCTGCATCCAAGATTTTTTTTATTTTTTTGCCAAGAACATTAAAAAAGTTCTCAAATTTGGGCCTAATACGGCAAATTTGACCTATCACATTAATAAAAATGGACAAACAGCAATTACAAGAGCGCCAACAAAAAATCCTTGAACTTATACAGGGTTTTTGTGAAAAACATCTAGATGACGAATATTTAGAACTTTCCGAACGCCTTCTTCAAAAACTAGGGCGCAAAAGAACGCAACCATTGGCGATTGGACAACTACAAATTTGGGCAGCATCTATCATTCATGCACTTGGCTCCATAAATTTTCTATTTGACAAATCATCTGAGCCTTATACGACGATTGATGATCTTAACGCCTACTTTGGGACAAGTAAAACAACCACAGGAAGCAAGTCAAAGCAAATTCGCGACCTGTTCAAACTTGACAGGTGGGACAATGAATTTTCAACCCAAAGAATGGCTGAGATTAATCCATTTGCAAAATTTGTTATGGTTGACGGATTGGTCGTATCGGTAAATTCATTGCCAGAACACCTGCAAATTATTGTCAAACAGGCAAGGGCGGAAGGCAGAGACGTTTCATTTAAAACGCATTAAAGCGGTCTGTTGACGCCGCATTTCAGTAAGACTGTGGAGAAAGAAAGGTGAGAACGCTCTGGGATAAGTCAGTTGGCTACAAATTGTAGTCAACTGAAAATGCAGTCCGCAGACCGAAAGTTTTACCTGACGGATGTAGCCGATACCGAACAAAATTGAATGCTAAAACGGCTTTGCCTCCAAAAAAAATCGAACCAACAGATAAAAAATCGAAAAAATATTGAAACTTAAATTCAAACACCATGACACTAATGCCAATTTTCGGAATCATCATCGTGATACTCTTATCAGGAATCCGTATTGCACAAGAATATCAACGTGCAGTTGTATTCAGGCTTGGACGTTTTCAAACCATAAAAGGCCCTGGGCTGTATTGGCTAATCCCTTTTATTGAGCGGCAGCAACGGGTTGACATTAGAACAAAAACAGTTGACCTCGAACAACAAGAAACAATCACAAAGGACAGCGTTACAATTAAAGTAAATGCTGTTCTGTGGTTTAAAATAACAAATCCAGAGGATGCAATCATTAAGGTTGCTGACTATAACAAAGCTGTTTATCAATTTTCGGTGACGGCTTTGCGAAATATAATTGGACAACATTCTCTTGACGAAGTATTGAGAGAAAGAGAACAAATAAATGGGACGCTTCAAAAAATTGTTGACACAACCACCGAACCTTGGGGAATTAAAATTGAAATGGTAGAGATGAAAGATGTTGAAATTCCAGAAGCTATGCAACGGGCAATGGCAAGAGAAGCAGAAGCAATCAGAGAAAAAAGGGCACGAATTGTAAAAGCCGAGGCCGAGTTAGAAGCATCCATTAAATTGACACAAGGAGCAAAAGAAATGGAAAAAAGCCCCATTGCACTTGAACTTAGACGAATGCAAATGCTATCTGAAATTGGCATTGACAACAACACTACGACCATTGTTCTGGTGCCATCGGACTTTACAAGCGCAGCAAAAAGTTTTACCGAACTGGTGAACAAAAAGAAACTTGATGAATAGGTCACAACAACGCGACCTCACCCTCGGCACTGCCCACCTCGTTTACAACGCCATCGGGCGGGGCGAGGACATCGAAAAACTGCACGCGCAACTTTACCAGAGCAACCGCCCGCTCGTGGTAACAGGCGTGGGCGGACTCGGCAAAACCACCTTCGCCCAAATGTACTGGCAGCAGCACCGAATGGAATACGACTGCGCCGCCTGGCTCAGCACTGCCGCACTCTACACGGCCGACGTGCAGCGCCGTACCGACAATGCCGAATACTTCCTCCGCGCTTTTTTGGACCACCCGCAACTGAAAACC